>DATAOG010000001.1:0-5066 GCA_036265855.1 Geminicoccaceae bacterium
CCGCCGGGGACCGAGATCCTCGATGAGGACCGCAGGACCGTGCTCGCAGACCTGCGTGCCCCTGGCCAGACGGTCGTGCTCGCAGCCGGCGGCGCGGGCGGGCTGGGGACTGTTAGGTTCAAGTCCTCGACCGAGCGGGCGCCGCGCCGCGCGACCCCTGGCCAGCCCGGCGAGGAGCGCTGGCTTTGGCTCCGCCTCAAGCTCCTGGCGGATGCCGGCCTGATCGGGCTGCCCAACGCCGGCAAATCGACCTTCCTCGCGGCGGTATCGCGGGCGCGCCCCAAGATCGCCGACTATCCGTTCACGACGCTCGTGCCCGTGCTCGGTACGGTCGCGATCGATCACGAGAGCTTCGTGCTCGCCGACCTCCCGGGCCTGATCGAGGGCGCCCACGAGGGTGCAGGGCTCGGCGACCGCTTCCTCGGCCACGTCGAGCGCTGCCGGGTCCTGATCCATCTGGTCGACGGCACGCAGGAGGACGTCGCGGCCGCCTGGCGTACGGTCCGCCACGAGGTCGCGAGCTACGACCCGCGCCTGCTCGAGCGCCCGGAGCTGGTCTGCCTGAACAAGGCGGACGCGCTCAGCGAGGAGCTGGTGGAGGCTCGCAGGGAGGCGCTTGCCGGGGCGGTCGGCCAACCGGTGTTCGTCACCTCCGGCGTATCGCGCCGGGGCCAGGACGCGGTGCTCGGCGCCGCCTGGGCCGCGATCCGGAGCGCGCGCGAGCAGGTCCCGGCGTGAGGGCGCGCGCCGCCGCGCCCGGAACCTGCGAGCAGCCGATCCCCGACCTGCCGCCCGACCCCGCGGGACATGACGAGCGCCAGCGAGGCCGCGGTTGAGCACCAGCGTTTCCAATCGCGCGCGGCCACGATCGGCAGGCGCGAGGCTGCGGTCCGGCAGCAGCGATTCCAGTCGCGCGCCGCGACGATCGGCAAAGCGCGAGTCTGCCGGGCGATCGCCGATGTAGGCGCGTAGCGCGCCGACCCCTCGAGGACGACGCTTTCCACCGTCAATAACGAAATAGTACCCTTGCCCGCCGACTGTTTGCTTCGGATGGCCCGTGCCACCATGGGGCTCCATGCCGCCGGCTTTGGTCGGACCGGGCATGGACTCCCAGGATCGCAAGGACCATCGGGGGAAAGATGAGCGCCGATGGTTGACGAATGGTTAACTGCAGTCTCGGTCCCGAATGGCCGCAAGGCAATGCGGACCCGAGGGCGTACCGGCGCCCCGGGGTCAAGATCGGCTCATCGTCAATGATCGACCGCAAGGGGCGCGGCTGCCTCGCCTCTGCCGGACCGCGGCGGTCGGGAACGCCGGAGCAGCCGCCACGACGGGCGTGTTCGGGGAGCGGGCAACCCAGAGAGCGGCATCTCAGCCTGTGGGGTCGGTAGCGGAATGTCGAAGGTCGGTCGTCGTTTCCTCGTTCGGGTCGCGGCCGCGACCGTGAAAATGCGCGCCGCCCGAATCCTTGGACTTAGCGCGGATTCCCGGGGTCGCATGGACCATCGGGGCTGGACGGGCGGCGATGGTTGACCAAAGGTCGACGGGAGCCTCGGGTGCCGGCGGCCGCGGGCGGCGCGTGATCAAGATCGGCTCCTCGCTGCTGGTCGACCAGGACGGCCGGATCAGGGTCGCCTGGCTCGATTCGCTGGCCGCCGACCTCGCCGACTGCCGGGCGCGGGCCGAGGAGATCATCGTCGTGACCTCGGGCGCGATCGCGCTCGGCCGGGCGGCGCTGAACCTCGCGACCGGCGCGCTTCGGCTTGAGGAAAAGCAGGCCGCGGCCGCGGTCGGCCAGATCAACCTCGCGCACGCCTACCAGGCGAGCCTCGCCGGCCACGGGCTCGCGACCGCCCAGCTGCTGCTGACGCTCGCTGACACCGAAAACCGGCGCCGCTATCTGAATGCCCGCTCGACCGTGGAGGCCTTGCTCCGGCTCGGCGTGATCCCGGTGGTCAACGAGAACGACACGGTCGCGACCAACGAGATCCGGTTCGGCGACAACGACCGGCTGTCGGCCCGGGTCGCGGTCATGGCGAGCGCTGAGGAGCTCGTCCTTCTGTCCGATGTCGACGGGCTCTACACCCGCGATCCGAGCCGCGATCCCGGCGCGCTCCGGCTCGAGGTCGTGACCGCGATCACGCCCGAGATCGAGGCGATGGCCGGCGGCGCCGGCAGCGCTGCCGGGA
The DNA here is from genome assembly GCA_036265855.1 of Geminicoccaceae bacterium. Lineage (GTDB taxonomy): Bacteria > Pseudomonadota > Alphaproteobacteria > Geminicoccales > Geminicoccaceae > DATAOG01. Next base: position 2,190 of record DATAOG010000001.1, read on the forward strand.
CCGGCGGCATGATCAGCAAGCTTGCGGCGGCCCGGATCGCGACCCGGGCCGGCTGCAGCGTCGTGCTGGCGCCGGGCGCCCTGCCGCATCCGCTGGCCCGGCTTGCGGCCGGCGGGCCCTGCACCCGCTTCCCGGCCCGCGCCAATCCCAGACGGGCGCGCAAGGAATGGCTCGCCGCCACGCTCGGTGTCATGGGCGTGATCCGGATCGACGCCGGCGCCGCGCGCGCGCTGAAACGCGGCAGCAGCCTGCTGCCCGCCGGGGTGATCGCGGTCGAGGGCGGCTTCGAGCGCGGCGACCCGGTCCTGATCCGCGGGCCCGACGGCGCCGACCTGGCCAAGGGCCTCTCGGCGTATGACGCCGCCGACGCCCGTCTGATCCTCGGCCAGAGGACCGAGCAGATCGCGGCCGTGCTCGGCTACCGGGGTCGGGACGAATTGATCCATCGGGACGACCTGGTGCTGCTCTGAGGCCGGCGTCCGCGGATGCTCAAAGACTGGCGCCAGACCCCGACCACCCGCTGGGTCCTGGCCGAGGGACCGCGGGCGACCTCGCACCTGCAGTTCCTGGTCGAGCTCTGCGGTTGGCTGTGCCGGCGGGGGCTGCCGCTCTACCAGGTCAACCAGTACACCCCGACGCTGCATCCGTTGATGCAGGGCGTGGAGTGCGTCTGGCACCGCTCCGGCCGGGCACCGGAGGAGATCCAGCTGCACTGGCGGGGCGGCGAGGACCTGCGCGCCTGGCAGGCCAATCCGCTCCGCCGGATCATGCTCGGCACCGACGAGCTCCGGGTCGACCTCGCGGCACCGGCGGCCGGGCCGACGGAGCCGATCCTCAGCCGCCTGCGCGCCGAGGGGGCGAGCGAGTATCTGGTCATGGCGGTGCCGCTCGCCGACGGGCGGCGCAATGCGATCAGCTGGGCGACCGACGCGCAAGGCGGCTTCACGCTCGCGGCGCGCAACGAGCTGCGCAACCTTGCCGGCCCGCTCGGCCTGGTCCTGGATCTTCTGGAGGCGCGCCGGACCGCGCGCACGCTGCTCGACACCTATCTCGGCCGCGGGCCCGGGCGGGAGGTCCTGAGCGGCGCGATCCGGCGCGGCGACCGGCGCGAGCTCGAGGCGGTGATCCTGTTCGCCGATCTGCGCGACTTTACCGCGAAGGCCGCGAGCTGGAGCATCGAGGACCTGCTGGCCGCGCTCGACTGCTACTATCAGGCGCTGGTCGACGCCATCACCGTCGCCGGCGGCGAGGTCCTGAAGTTCATGGGCGACGGTTTGCTGGCGGTGTTTCCGATCGGGCAGGCGCAGCCGCTGGCGCGTAGCTGCCAGCACGCGCTCGCGGCGACGCTCGCGGCCCGCAACGCGCTCGCGGCGGCCAACCAGGCGCGCGCCGCCGCCGGCAACGAGCCGCTCGATTTCGGCGTGGCGCTGCATGTCGGGCCGGTGATCTACGGCAACATCGGCGGCGAGCGGCGGCTCGACTTCACGGTGATCGGGCCGGCGGTCAACCTGGTGAGCCGGATCGAAGGCCTGTGCAAGGGCCTTCGCCAGCCGCTGCTCGCGACCGCCGCCTTCGCCCGCCCGCTCGGCGACGAGCTGGTCGCGATCGGCGAGCACAAGGTCCGCGGCTTGGCCCTGCCGGTCGAGCTGTTCGGTCTGCCCGAAGCCGTGGCGTCGGCCCGCCGTTCGGGGTAGGCTCTACGCGGACTGGGGAGGAGCCGCATGGCGACGGCGTTGCACCACAACCTCGAAGCGGACATGCGAGCGCTCGGGGCCCGCGCGCGGAGCGCGGCGCAGGTGCTCGCGACCGCCGGCCGCGAGATCAAGGACCGGGCCCTGCTGGCCGCGGCCGCGAGCCTGCGGGCACGCGGCCGCGAGATCCTGGAGGCGAACGCCAGGGACCTGGCGGCGGCGCGGGCGCGCGGGCTCAGAGCCTCGCTGCTCGACCGGCTGGCGCTGGACGCCAAGCGTATCGAGGGAATGGGGACCGGGCTCGAGCTGCTGGCGGCGCTGCCCGATCCGGTCGGCGGCGAGATCGCCCGCTGGTCGCGGCCCAACGGGCTGGACATCGCGCGCGTCCGGGTCCCGCTCGGGGTGGTCGGGATCATCTACGAATCCCGGCCCAATGTCACCGCCGATGCCGGCGCGCTCTGCCTTAAGGCCGGCAACGCCGCGATCCTGCGCGGTGGCTCGGAGAGCTTCCATTCGGCGCGCGCGATCCTCGCCTGCCTGCACGATGGTCTGCACGCGGCCGGGCTGCCCGCGGCGGCGATCCAGTGCCCACCGACCACGGACCGGGCCGCCGTCGGGATCATGTTGACCATGAGCGATCAAATCGACGTCATCGTGCCGCGCGGCGGCCCGTCCCTGATCGAGCGGGTGCAGAAGGAGAGCCGGATTCCGGTGCTGGCGCACCGCGACGGCATCTGCCACGTCTACCTGCACGCCGGGGCCGACCTGGCGATGGCCCGCGAGATCACGCTGAACGCCAAGATGCGCCGGACCTCGGTTTGCGGCGCCGCCGAGACTCTGCTGGTCGACCGCGAGGCGGCTGCGCGGCTGCTGCCCGGGGTGCTCGAGGGGCTGCTCGCGGCCGGCTGCGAGCTGCGCGCCGAGCCCGAGGTCCAGGCGATCGACCCGCGGATCGTTGCTGCGAGCGAGGCCGACTGGTCGACCGAGTACCTGGACGCGATCCTCTCGATCAAACTGGTCGATGGCCCAGACGCGGCGATCGCGCACGTCAACCGCTACGGCTCGCACCACACCGACACGATCGTGACCGACGACCGGACCGCCGCCGAGCGCTTCCTGGCCGAGGTCGACAGCGCGATCGTGCTGCACAACGCCTCGACCCAGTTCGCCGATGGCGGCGAGTTCG
>DATAOG010000002.1:0-14560 GCA_036265855.1 Geminicoccaceae bacterium
ATCGTCGCCGACCTTGCCCATGAACGCCGAGGCGACACCCAGTCGCGCGAGGCCGACGGCGACGTTGGCGGGCGCGCCGCCCGGTGCTTTCTTGAACGCGGGCGCCTCGATCAGCGACGTGCCGGTCACGGTCGGCACGAAGTCGATCAAGAGCTCGCCTAGACAGACGACATCGGTCATCGTTCTACCCGTCGCTTGCGGCACACCGGCCGCGCCAGCCGGGCGCCAACCGATGCAGTCCGGCCGACCCCCTCGGAAGCGGCGGCGCGATGACCACCTCCATACGAGGGGCCGTTCCTGGTGTCGAAGCTATCCTGCATGTTGCCTGTGGCGCATGCCTGTCACCCCAAGCCCCCAGTGGAGCGCGATGGTTCAAGCCTCGGCCTGACGTTCGAGGAAGCCGCGGATGCGCTCGATCGCTTCCTCGATGTTGGCGATCGAGTTGGCGTAGGAGAAGCGGATGTAACCCTCGCCCTGATCGCCGAAACTGGTGCCGGCAACGAGCGCAACGCCCGCCTCGTTGAGCAGCTCGTCCTGAAGCCGGCGCGCACTGTAGCCGGTCCCGGAGATATTCGGAAAAGCGTAGAAGGCGCCGCCGGGTCGAACGCAGTGAAAGCCCGGCAGTCCGTTCAGGCGCTCGACGATGACCTTGCGTCGTTCATCGAACGCTTCGACCATCCGGAAGGCGTCGTCCTGCGGACCCTTGAGCGCCTCGATCCCGGCCCACTGGGCGGCCGCGTTGACGCAGGAGTGGATGTTGATCGCAAGCCGGGTCGCGTGCTCGGCCAAGTCCTTCGGCCAGACCGCGTAGCCCAGCCGCCAGCCGGTCATCGCGTAGGTCTTGGACCAGCCGTCGAGCAGGATCAGCCGGTCCTCGAGCTCGGGATAGACCAGCATGCTGGCGTGGGGCACGTTGTCGTAGACCATGCGCGCGTAGATCTCGTCCGACATGACGACGACGTCGGGATGGTCGGCAAGGCCCGCGACCAGCTTATTCAGCTCCTCGCGCGGCACGACGCCGCCCGTGGGATTGGCCGGGCTGTTCACGATGATGAGCCGGGTGCGCGGCGTGATCTTGGCCAGCACCTCCTCGGCCGAGAACGAGAAGCCGCTGTCCTCGTAGAGCGGGATCGGCACTGGCCTTGCGCCGCTGAACTCGATCACCGAGCGGTAGATCGGAAACCCCGGATCCGGATACATGATCTCGGCACCCGGCTCGCCGAACATCGTGATCGCGAAGTACATCGTGACCTTGCCACCGGGCACGATCACGATCCGGTCGGGGTCGACCTCGACGCCTCGCCACTTCAGGATGTCCTCGGCGACGGCCTCGCGCAGGGGTAGGATGCCGTTTGCCGGCGTGTAGCCGTGGTGACCCTCGGCGAGCGCTTTCCTCGCGGCCTCGACGATGTTGTCGGGGGTCGGGAAATCGGGCTGGCCGATGCCGAGATTGATGATGCTGCGGCCGGCCTGGGCGAGCCGGCTGGCGCGCGCCAGCACCTCGAACGCGCTCTCGGTGCCGAGCCGGGACATCCGTTCTGCGAGCTGCATGGCGCCCTCGATCGTCTGACAGTTGATCGGATCCAGCATACCCCGCCGCGACGGCTTTGCCAGCAGGCGCTCGGTAAGGCTTCCGACGCAGGCACCGTGACGGCGGCATCTGGAGCTCTTACATTGACAGCCTCCACTACAGCGGTCGCGAGCGTCCCTATGGCGAGATATACAAGCTTTTGGCCGCCGGCCATGACCCCGGGGACGACTGCGCCCGCGCTCTCACCGAGCGCCTTGATGGCCGCGATCGTGGTCGTCGTCGGCGCGCTCTATCTCGGCCGCGACATCCTGATCCCGCTCGCGCTCTCGATCCTGCTTAGCTTCATGCTGGCGCCTGTGGTGGTCCGCATGCGTCGCCTCGGGCTGGGTCGGATCCCGGCGGTGCTGGCCGTGGTCGTTCTGCTGTTCGTGGCGCTGCTCGGGCTTGGGGCGATCGTCGGCAGCCAGATCGTCCACCTGGCGGACCACATGCCGACCTACGAGTGGAACCTGCGCGCCAAAATCCGCGACCTGCGGATCGCGATCCCCAGCGGCGGCGTGGTCGAGCGCACCTCGGAGATGTTGCGGGATCTCGGCAAGGAACTGAACAAAGCGACCGGACCGGCCGGGAAGGACGCCGAGAGCGCCGCCGAACCCGAGGCTCCGAAGCCGGTGCCGGTCCAGGTCCAGGAGCCGCAAGCGCCGCTTCAGACGTTACGCGAGGTGGGCGGACCGCTGGTCGCGCCGATCGCGACCGCGGGGCTCGTCGTGGTCTTCGTAATCTTCATGCTCCTCCAGCGCGAGGATCTGCGCGATCGCATGATCCGCCTGCTGGCCGCGAGCGACGTTGCCCGCGCGACTGAAGCGATGGACGATGCCGCCAAGCGCATCAGCCGCTATCTGCTGATGCAGCTCGTGATCAATGTCCTCTACGGCATTCCGGTCGGCGTCGGCCTCTATTTCCTGGGCGTGCCCAATCCGGCGCTGTGGGGGCTGCTCGCGACAGTGCTGCGCTTCGTCCCCTACGTCGGGCCGGTGATCGCGGCGCTGTTCCCGATCGCCTTGTCGTTCGCCGTCGCCCCCGGATGGACCCTGCCGCTGTTGACGATCGCGTTGTTCGCCACGCTGGAGCTGTTCATCAACAACGTGCTCGAGCCTTGGCTATACGGCTCGAGCACCGGGCTATCGCCGGTCGCGATCCTGGTCGCCGCGGTCTTCTGGACCTCGCTCTGGGGTCCGGTGGGCCTCCTGCTCTCGACCCCGCTCACCGTCTGCCTGGTGGTTCTCGGCCGCCATGTTCCGCAGCTCGGGTTCTTGCACGTGCTGCTGGGCGACGAGCCGGCGCTCGACCCCGAGGTCAAGTTCTACCAGCGGCTGCTGGCGCGCGATCCCGAGGAAGCGACCGAGCTGGCCGAGGAATATCTAGAGGATGGGTCGCTCGAGAAGCTGTACGACGCGGTGATCATGCCGGCTCTCGCGCTCGCCGAGCAGGACCGGCTGCGCGGCAGTCTCGAACCGGCAACGGTCCGGGAAATCGCGCAGGACACGATCGGCGTCGTAGAGGAGCTGGCGGAGGAAGAGGCACCGCGAACGGACGAGGCTGCCCTCCCCGACGCCGGCCGAATCTTGTGCATCGGCGCGCGCAACGCGCTCGACGAAGCGGCGGCGGCCATGCTCGCGCACCTCCTGCAGCGCGGCGGTCTCGCCGCCGGCTCGCTGGCCCGCGATGCCGTCGCCGGCCGGAACCTCTCGCTGCTTGAGCGCGAGGGCGTGACGCTGATTTGCCTGTCCTACGTCAATCCTGCGGCGATCCAACACGCGCACCGGCTGACCAGGAGGCTCCGGCAGCACTTCGGCCCAGCGGTCAGGATCATGGTCGGGCTATGGACCGCGAAGCCCGCAGCCGACACTCGCGAGGAGCTGCTACGGCGCGTAGGCGCGGACGGGCTGGTGACGTCTCTCGGTCAGGCGTTCCGCGACATCGGGGGACGTGCGGAGCCGGCACAGCCCGAGGTCCCGGCGGCAGCGTGAGGCTGAACGATCGCTGACGGAGCGTTTTGTCGCATGCCGCAGCTAGATCCCGCGGGATTCCGCCTGCCGTGAGCCGACAGGAGGCGTTTGGGGGCTCCCGCGGGGCGCGGCCAGCGGGTCCCAGACGGCCAGGGCGCAGTCGATGATCGCCCGAGCGCCAGGCCGGAGGCGCCGTGCCGCGCCTGGATCGAGGGCCGCTGGAGCACGGTCGTGTCCGCCCTCGCAGGCAAGGTGGCGCCGGTGACCGGCGCCGGTCGCGGCATCGGCAGGGCGATCGCCAGGCGGCTCGCCGAGGACGGAGCCGCCGCGATCCACATCCGCGCCGTCTTCATCGCCGCCCAGGCGGCGGCCAGGCGCATGCCCGAAGGCGCCCGCGTTCTCGGCATCGGCAGCTGCCTTGCCGAGCGCATGGCCTGGCTCGGCATCACCCTACGCGAACTATTGAAGTAACACCCTCTGTCGATGTCGCCCTTCCCTCCGAGGCCGGATCCCGGCCCAAGGCGTGCCGTTGACAGGGCGGGCGCTTTTGCCTAGCTATGCGCCGCGCCCGGGTCGTCCTCAGATGCGGGTCGTTGGTTGCTAACGCCGTTCGGGACCCCGTCCCGGTAAGAGAGCTCGGGCTTCTGCGATGAAGACCTATTCCGCCACCCCCAAGGAGGTTGAGCGGGGCTGGTGCCTGATCGACGCCGACGGGCTCGTGCTCGGGCGGCTCGCCGCCCTGGTTTCGACCCGGCTGCGCGGCAAGCACAAGGCCATGTATACGCCGCACATCGACTGCGGCGATCACGTGGTTGTGGTCAATGCCGAGAAGGTGGCGCTGACCGGCAACAAACGCGGCCAGAAGACCTATTATCGGCATACCGGCTATCCGGGCGGCATCAAGCAGCGCACGGCGCAGCAGATCCTGGAGGGCGCGCATCCCGAGCGCCTGATCGAGAAGGCGGTCCAGCGCATGCTGCCGGGCGGCGCGCTGGCGCGCGACCAGCTGAAGAAGCTGCACGTCTACAAGGGCCCCGAGCATCCGCATCGCGGCCAGGAGCCGGTCGCCCTCGATCCCGCCGCCGTCAACCGCAAGAACACGGTGAAAGAGCTCGCCGATGGCTGATCGTCCGACCCGCACGCTCGCCGATCTCAAGGACCTCGCGCAGACCGTCCCGCCCGAGCCGGAGATCGCGCCGCCGACGCCCAAGATCGACCGCCAGGGCCGGGCTTACTCGACCGGGCGGCGCAAGGACGCGGTCGCCAGGGTCTGGGTCAAGCCGGGTGCCGGCCGGGTGACGGTCAACGGCCGCGACATCGAGGTCTATTTCGCCCGGCCCGTGCTGCGCATGCTGATCAATCAGCCGTTCGTGGTCGCCAACCGGGTGCAGCAGTTCGATGTCATCTGCACGGTCAAGGGCGGTGGCCTCTCGGGGCAGGCGGGCGCGGTCCGCCACGGCATCAGCCGGGCGCTGGTCGCCTACGACCCGATCCTGCGCCCGCCGCTCAAGACCGGCGGCTATCTGACCAGGGACTCGCGTCGGGTCGAGCGCAAGAAGTACGGCCTCCGCAAGGCCCGCCGCAGCTTTCAGTTCTCCAAGCGCTGACCGGCCCTCATTGGGCGTGCTTCAGCCCTGGGGTTCGGCGTCGACCGCAGCGGTAGGGTCGCCGGCACTGACGCCCGGCGGCGCCTCGGCACCGATAGCTGCGCCCGCGAGCGCGCCCCGACGATGGATGAAGATCCGGCTGCAGTACGGGCACTCGGTCCGGCCGGTCGCCGGTATCGCGAGCCAGACGCGCGGATGCCCGAGCACCCCGCCGCCATCGCAGGCGACGCTCGGGGCGTCGACGAAGATCTTCTCGGGCTCGAACATCGGGGGCTCCGCTTGGTTGGTGCGCGGCGCGGCGCGCACTCCAGATAGAGGACACCGGGACCGCTTGGCAAGCGGCGGGAAGCGGTCCGGTCCACGAGGCTCTGCGCGAGAGATGCCGGCATGCTTCTGGTCTTCGGCTCTTTGAACGTCGATCTCGTGTTTCAGGTCGCGAGCCTGCCGCGGCCCGGCGAAACCGTGCTCTGCCCCGGCTATGCGCTGGCGCCGGGCGGCAAGGGCGCCAATCAGGCGACCGCCGCCGCGAAAGCCGGGGCGAGCGTGCGCATGGTTGGGCATCTTGGCGAGGACGACTTCGGCCGCCTGGCGCGCAGAGCATTGCTCGCCGCCGGCGTCAATGACGGCGGCATCGCGACCTCCGCCCGGGCGACCGGGATCGCCGTGATCGGGGTCGATCGCCGGGGCGAGAACCAGATCATGGTCGCGAGCGGGGCCAATCTCGACACGGATGCCGGCCAGATCGCCGACGCCGAGCTGACGTCTGGCATCACCGTCCTTTGTCAGAACGAGATCCGGCCCGAGGCGACCTTCGCCCTGCTCGAGCGGGCCAAGGCGCGGGGCGCGCGCGCGATCCTGAACCTCGCGCCGGCGGGCCGCGTCCCGGACAGCGTGCTCGATGCGCTGGACGTTCTGCTGGTCAACGAGATCGAGGCGGCGACCGCCGCGGGCGGTCGGGGCGACCCCGCCGATCTGGCGCGCGAGCTGGCAGCGCGTCACGGGCTCACCTGCATCGTCACCGTCGGCAGCCAGGGCGCGCTCGCCGTCGGCCCCGCGGACGCCTGCCGGGTCCCGGCGCTGGCGGTCGAAACGATCGACACCACGGGCGCTGGCGATGCCTTCGCAGGCGTGCTCGCTGCCGCCCTCGACCGGGGTCTCGCGCTCACCGAGGCGTTGCGCCACGCGAGCGTGGCCGCGGGTCTCGCCTGCACCCGGCTCGGCGCTCAGACCAGCCAGCCCGATGCCGCCGCGATCGCCGCGCGGCTCGGCGATCTCGGCGAGGTGGCGCCACTCGCGTGAGGGCTGAATTGGATCCCGGCGGGCCGCGAGCGGGCCCGAGCGCTGGTCCTGCTTGAGATCTCAACCACCGGCGCGAAAGCGGGTGATCAGCGCCCGCGCGGCAGTGGGCGGCAACAGGCGGCCGGCCGTGACCGCGTCCTCGAGTTCCGGGAGCAGCGCGCTGGTCGCGGGATCGGCGGCGAGCGCGTCGAGCAGGCCTGCCTGGACCTCGGCTCGGAGCCAGCTCCGGGTCTGGCGCTGGCGCTTGGCCGCGAGCTCGCCGGTGGCCTCGAGCGTGCCGCGATGTCGGCAGACCGCCTCCCAGACTGCATCGATGCCGGTGCCCTCGAGCGCCGAGCAGGTCAGGACCTCCGGCGTCCAGTCTGGCGTCGGTGATCGCAGCAGGCGCAGGGCCGCCTCATAGTCGGCCTTGGCCCGGCCAGCGGCCGCCGCCAGCTCGCCGTCGGCCTTGTTGATCAGGACCAGATCGGCAAGCTCGACGATGCCGCGCTTGATGCCCTGGAGCTCGTCGCCGCCGCCTGGCGCGAGCACCAGCAGGAAGGCGTCGACCATGTCGGCGACCGCGCTCTCGCTCTGGCCGACGCCTACCGTCTCGATCACGATCACGCCGAATCCGGCCGCCTCGCAGGCTAGCGCCGCCTCCCGGGTACGGCGGGTGACGCCACCCAGCGTCGCGCCCGCGGGCGAGGGGCGGATGAACGCCGCCGGGCTGTTCGCCAGCCGCTGCATCCGGGTCTTGTCGCCGAGAATCGATCCGCCGGTCCGCCGGCTCGAAGGATCGACCGCGAGCACCGCGACTTGATGGCCCTGCTCGATCGCATGGATGCCGAACGCCTCGATCAAGGTCGACTTGCCGGCGCCGGGCGTGCCCGAGATGCCGAGCCGGATCGCGGTGCCGGTCGCCGGCAACAGACGGCCGAGCAGCCCCTCCGCCTGCTCCTGGTGGTCCGGCCGGCGCGATTCGATCAGCGTGATCGCGCGCGCCAGGGCCCCGCGATCATGGTTCAGGACGCGCTTGGCGAGGATCTCGAGGGCCGGTGTCATGCCTGGCTGCTCAATGCGCGGCGTCCCAGTTCGGGCCGGAGCCGATGTCGACCACCAACGGCACATCCAGGTCGGCTGCCCGGGTCATGACCTTCCGGATCAGCTCTGCGGTCGGCTCGATCTCGGCCGCCGGCACCTCGAACACCAGCTCGTCATGGACCTGGAGCAGCATGCGCGCGCCGAGGTTCGAGCGCGCGAGCGCCCGGTCGGCACGGATCATCGCGCGCTTCATGATGTCGGCGGCCGAGCCCTGGATCGGGGCGTTGATCGCGGCCCGCTCGGCATAGCCCCGCCTCGCCGGATTGCTGCTCCTGATCTCCGGTGTGACGCAGAGCCGCCCGAACAGGGTCTCGACGTAGCCATTGGCTCGCGCCTCCGCCTTGGCCCGCTCCATGTAGTCCCGGATGCCGGGATACTGCTCGAAATAGGCCTCGATGTAGCGCTTGGCGACCTCGAACTCGATGCCGAGCCGCTGCGCGAGGCCGAAGGCGCCGATGCCGTAGATGATGCCGTAGTTGATCATCTTGGCGTTGCGGCGCAGCAATGGGTCCATGCCCTCGATCGCCACCCCGAACATCTGCGAGGCGGTGACCGCGTGCACGTCGGTGTCCTTGGCGAAAGCCTGCTTCAAGGCATCGATCCCGGCCATGTGGGCGAGCACGCGCAGCTCGATCTGCGAGTAATCGGCCGAGAGCAGCAGATGCCCGTCCTCGGCGATGAAGGCGTGCCGGATCTTGCGCCCCTCCTCGGTCCGGATCGGGATGTTCTGCAGGTTGGGGTCGTTCGAGGACAGCCGGCCGGTGGAGGTCGCGGCCATGGCATAGGAGGTGTGGACCCGGCCGTCGGCCGCGATCTCCTGGATCAGCGCGTCGGTGTAGGTGCCGGTCAGCTTCTGCAGCTGGCGCCAGTCGAGAATCGTCCTTGGCAGCGGGTGACCCTCGGCGGCGAGCGCTTCAAGCACCTGCGCGCCGGTCGTGTGCTCGCCGGTCCGCGTCTTGCGCGAGGCAGCCAACCCCTGCTCCTTGAACAGCACTTCGCCCAGCTGCTTGGGCGAGCCGAGGTTGAACGGCCGCCCGGCGAGCTTGTAGGCCTGCTCCTCCAGCTCGGCCATGCGCCGGCCGAAGTCCGCCGATAGCCCCCTCAGCATCTGCCGGTCGACCCTGATCCCGTGGCGCTCCATATCGGCGAGCACGGCCACCAGCGGCCGGTCGAGGGTCTCGTAGACCCGCGTGCGCCGCTCGGCGGCCAGCCGCGGCTTGAGCACGCCGTGCAGGCGGAGCGCGAGGTCGGCGCATTCGGCGGCATACGCCGTGGCGCGCTCGATTGGCACCTGATGGAAGCCGATCCGCTTCTTGCCGCTGCCGCAGACCGCATCGTAGGCGAGCGCGTCGCGATCAAGGTGCATCTTCGCGAGTTCGCCCAGGCCATGACCGTGGCCGGCGCCATCGATCGCGTAGGACAGGAGCATCACGTCATCGTAGGGCCGGATCTCGAGGCCATGACGGCCCAGCAGGCTCTGCGCGGATTTCACCTCATGGCCGACCTTGAGCACCGCCGGGTCCTCGAACAGCGGCCGCAGGCGCTCGAGCGCCTCCTCCCGCTCCAGCTGGCCGGCGCTGAGCGTGCCGAACTCGTCCCGATGCCCGAACGGCAGATAGCAGGCCTCGCCCGCCTCGAGCGCCAGCGCGATCCCGACGAGATCGGCCCTGGCGACGATCTGGGCAGTACATGCGCAGACGAGCGCAAGGATGCCCTCGGCCGCGGCGCGCTCGAGCCATCGGTCGAGCGTCGCCAGATCGTGCAGTGTCTCGTATCTGACCTCGGTCGGGACCGTCGCCTCGCCCGGCTCAGCCGCGACGGTCTGGACCGAAGCCAGCGGCTCGACGCGCTGCGCGAGCGACCGGAACCCGTGCCCGCGCGCGAACGCCAGCACCTGGGCATAGTCGGTCGGGCCGACCTGGAGTTCGCCGAGCGGCACCGGCAGGGGCGCGCTGTCGCACAACGTGACCAGGGTCCGCGACAGGCGCGCCTGCTCGGCGTGGGCGAGAAGATTCTCGCGCCGCTTGGGCTGCCGGATCGTCCCGGCATTCGCCAGGAGTTCCTCCAGGCTGTGAAACTCCTGGAGCAGCTGGGCCGCTGTCTTGACCCCGATCCCCGGCACGCCCGGCACGTTGTCCGAAGTGTCGCCCGCGAGCGCCAGAACGTCGCGCAGCTGCTCCGGGCCGACCCCGAACCTGGAAATCACCTCGTCGCGGTCGATCGCCTTCTGCTTCATCGGGTCGTACATCTGGACGCCGCGGCCGATCAGCTGCATCAGGTCCTTGTCGGAGGAGACGACGATCACCTCCTGGCCCTGCTCGCAGGCCTGACGGGCATAGGTCGCGATCAGGTCGTCGGCCTCGTAGTCCTCGGCCTCGATCACCGGCAGGCCGAACGCGCGCGCCGCCTCGCGCACCAGCGGGAACTGCGGTGCCAGCTCCGGCGGCGGCTCCAGGCGGTTCGCCTTGTAGCCGTCGTAGATCTGATTCCTGAAGCTCGCGCGGCCCTTGTCGAAAACGACGACCAGCTGGTCGCCCGCCATATCCTGGACCAGCCGGAACAGCATATTGCAGAAGCCGAACACGGCACCGACCGGCACCCCCTTGGGGTCGGTCAAGGGCGGCAGCGCGAAGAACGCGCGGAACACGTAGCCCGACCCGTCGATCAGGACCAGGCGCTTGGTCTTGGACATGAAACTGACTGCCTCCGTCACCCGCGCGCCACCATAGGCGAGCCGTCCGCACGAGGCGAGTCGCCGCCGCCCATTGCCTGGGCGGGCTGCAGGCTATCCCGAACAGAGGTGCAGTCGAGATCCGGACGGCACGGCGTCGGTCGGGGTCTTAGGCGGAGTTTAAGAGGATGGCGTTCAAGCTGGAGGGCGGCGCTGACCTGGGGCAATGCAGCCGGCCCCAGGCATCGCAGGCGGCCACGCGGCACCCCCTTCCCCGCCCGGCCCTCCCAGCTGGCGCCGCACCAGCACTATCGCCGCCAGCGGAGGCGCAGATGGGAGAATCGTACAGTCGCCGCGTTCCGCGCTTGGCTCTGCCAGCGCTGCCCCGGGTCGAGGCCGCGCTGTTCTGGGGTCAGCATCGTGCAGTCCTGCTGAGCGCGCTCGGGCCGATGCTCGCCATCCTGCTCCTGCTCGCAGGCGGGTTGCTGGCCATCGATCAATACGCCGCGTACAAAGCCGAGGTGCAGCGCGCCGAGACCGGGCGCTATCTCGCCGAGTTCCGCGAGCCGCCGGTGGCCGATGCCTGGCGGCGGCTGAACACAGCCTGGCAGGCCGAGTGGGGCCGCCGACGCACGCTCCTGGAGCGGGTTGCGACCGCGTCCGGCTCAGGCTTCGACCTCGCGGTGCGCAACTACCGGGACTTCGTCCTCGATACGATCGATCAGGACCGGCTGGCCGGCGACATCGAGACCATGCGCGCCTATTTCGCGCGAGTCGGGGCATGCGTCCGGATCGGTAGCTGCGACGGGGCCGCCGCGGCGGCCCAGCTCGGGCCTTCGGTCTGGCAGTTCCGCAACCAAAACTACTACTACTTTGTGCGTGAAGACCTCGTGCCGGATGTCGACCGATCGGCGTTCCTGATCGCGCCGCCGGGTCGCCGCGAGCCCGCCGCCTGAGACCAGGCTCAGCCTTTCGCCGGCACGGCTCGCGTTTGGTAGGGATGGTGCTCGCGCCAGTGTCGGGCGATCTCGGCGCGGGTCGTGATCCAGACGCGGTCGTGGCTGCGCACATGGTCGAGGAAGCGGGCAAGCGCCGCGCTCCGGCTCGGCCGTCCGACCAGCCGGCAGTGCAGCCCGACCGACATCATCTTCGGCTCGCGATCGCCTTCCTGATAGAGGACGTCGAAGGCGTCGCGCAGATAGCGGAAAAATTGCTCGCCGTCGGCAAAGCCGTTGGCGAGCGCGAACCGCATGTCGTTGTTGTCGAGCGTGTACGGAATGACCAGATGCGGCCGGCCGCCGACCTCGACCCAATAAGGCAGGTCGTCGGCATACGAGTCCGAATCGTAAAGGAACCCGCCCTCCTCGACCACGAGGCTGCGGGTCTGCGGGCTGTTGCGGCCGGTATACCAGCCGACCGGGCGTGTCCCGGTCGTGCGCTCGATCGCCTCGATCGCGCGTTTGAGATGCGCCCGCTCCTCGGCTTTCGGCACGTTCTGATAGTCAATCCAGCGCCAGCCGTGGCTCGCGACCTCGAAGCCGGCATCGACCATCGCGCGGGCGGCGGCCGGGTTGCGCTCAAGCGCCATGCCGACCGCGTACACGGTCAGCACGAGGCTGCGCTCCTGAAACAATCGCAAGATTCGCCAGAAGCCGGCGCGGGCGCCGTACTCGTAGACGGATTCGACGCTGAAGTTGCGCTGACCCGCAAGCCCCGGCGAGCCCGTCACCTCGTGCAGGTAGGCCTCGGAGGCCGGATCGCCATGGAGCACGCAGGCTTCGCCGCCCTCCTCGTAGTTGAGCACCATGCTCAGCGCCAGCCTGGCGCCGTTCGGCCATCGGGCGTGCGGCGGCTGACCGCCGTAGCCGACCAGATCGCGCGGATAAGGCTCGCTCGTCATTGCATTCTCCGGGCGCGACATGATTGCATGTCCGGCCGCGGCCGTCGGTTAGCTTTCATCCCGTTCGACTCATAGGAAAAGGGTCTCCAGCAGGCAAGCGCCAATCCGGCGGGTCGCCGCGCGGCAGCGGCCGGCGCCGCCGCCAAGGCGATTTTGCTCGCCGGTTGCCAGGCCGCGCGGCCGACCTATGCTCTCTCCGGGAGCAGCAAGCCGCCGACTCTGGTTAGAGCTTCAGAGGGCCGATGGACAGCGTCAGAGGGCTGACCGAGCGATTGTTTGAACCTGCGGTCCGCCGAAGCTTCCTTGCTTTGTGGGCGGCCGCGTGGCTCGTCGTGACCGTCCTGCTGCTGATGCCGGTCCCCGGGGGGGTGCCGGAGGGCGCTGACAAGGTCGTGCACTTCCTGATCTTCGCCGGGCTGGCCTTCGGCGCCGTCAGCTTCAGCCACCGCGCCGGCCAGCTGTCCGGGCTCGCGCTCCTGACCATCGCCGGCGGCACCGCGCTCGAGTTCGCTCAGCAGCTGACCCCGTGGCGCACCTTCGATCTGACCGACGCCGCGGCCAACGCGCTTGGCGCGACCTCGGGGTACGCGCTCGCGCTGATCGTCCTGTGGCTCTGGGTCCAGCCAGCCGATCCATCGCAGCAGGTGCCTGTCCGAGCCGCGCGCTAGCGCCCTTCTATCTTCTTCAGCATCCGCCCAAGCGGCGCGCCGCCGAAGAGGTGGACGTGGAAGTGCGGCACCTCCTGATGACCGTCGGCGCCGGTATTGGCCAGGAAGCGATAGCCGCTCTGCGCGACGCCCAGCCGTCTTGCGGTCTCGCCGACCGCGCGGAAGAAGCCGGCAACCGCTGCGGGCGGCGCCGTCGTGCTGAAGTCGTCCATGGAGACGTACTCGCCCTTGGGCACCACCAGCACATGGACCGGCGCCAACGGATTGATGTCATGGAAGGCCAGCGCATGCTGGTCCTCGTAGACCCGCTTGCAAGGGATCTCGCCACGCAGGATCTTAGCGAACACGTTGTCGCGGTCGTAGGCCATGGTGCCGGCTCCCGGAGATTGCATGGCGTGGCTTCTGGGATGGACAAAGCGGTGGTCGACCGGCAGTGTCAAGCGCTGGCCGACGTGGCCTCGGCGCACCGCCGAAGCCAGGGGAGACGGCGATGAGCCTTGCGGTCGCGATTCAGATGGATCCGATCGAGCGGATCGACATCGACGCCGACAGCACTTTCGTGCTGGCGCTCGAGGCACAGCGGCGCGGCCACGGGCTCTTTCACTACCTGCCGACCGACCTGAGCTACGATCACGGCCGGGTCAAGGCACTCGCCCGGCCGCTCGAGGTGCGCCGGGAGCGCGGCCGGCACTTCACGCTCGGCGCGCCCGAGATGCTCGATCTGCGGACCCTGGACATCGTCCTGCTGCGGCAGGATCCGCCATTCGATCTGAATTATGTCGCGAACACCCACCTGCTCGAGCGGGTGCACGGTGACACGCTCGTGGTCAACGACCCGGCGAGTGTCCGCAACGCGCCGGAGAAGCTGTTCGTGACCCAGTTTGCCGAGCTCATGCCGCCGACGCTGATCACCTACCGACGCGACGAGATCCAGGCGTTCCGGGCGGAGTACAAGGACATCATCCTGAAGCCGATCTACGGTAACGGCGGCGCCGGCGTCTTCCACATCGGTCCGGACGACGACAACCTGAACAGCCTCCTCGACCTGCTGGCAGTGACGGTGCGCGAGCCGCTGATGGTCCAGCGCTACGTCCCGGAGATCAAGCGCGGCGACAAGCGGATCGTACTGATCGACGGGGTGCCCGCGGGCGCGGTCAATCGGCTACCGCCCCCCGGCGATGCGCGCGCCAACCTCCACGTCGGCGGCACGGCCGAGAGGTCGAGCCTGACCAAGCGCGACCACGAAATCTGCGAGGCGCTCGGCCCCGTCCTCAGGGCCAAGGGGCTGGTGTTCGTAGGGATCGACGTGATCGGCGGCTGGCTGACCGAGATCAACGTCACCTCGCCGACCGGCCTGCAGGAGATCGACCGGTTCGACGGCACCGCCCTCGAGGCTCAGATCTGGGACGCGATCGAGGCCCGCCACGCGGCACGCCATCACGCCCTTCCGACTTGATCGATCGCGACGCGGGGTGCGGCACGCCGGCAGCGAAGATCGGGGCCGAAGCCCCGCTTGCCGGCCACAGAAGACGGTTCAGGCGGCCTGGCCGAGCACCTGCTGAAGCTTGGCGGTCGCCATCTGCTCGTCGATGCGCTCGATCGCGGCGACCTCGCGCGCCAGGCGCTCGAGCGCTGCGCGATACATCTGGCGCTCGCTGTAGGACTGCTCGGCGTCCTCGGCGCGATGCAACTCGCGCACGACCTCGGCGATCGAGACCGGATCGCCCGAGTTGATCTTGGCCTCGTATTCCTGAGCGCGCCGGCTCCACATGACCGCGCGCTTGGGCCGCGG
>DATAOG010000003.1:0-2908 GCA_036265855.1 Geminicoccaceae bacterium
CGAGCGTACTTTCTCCGGCCGCGAGAGCAGCGTGGCGCGACCTAGTCTGCGGGGGTGCACCCGTCCGCTTCCTTCAGCGCCGCGATCCGGGTCCGGATCGAGAACACGCCCGGCGCGTTCGCCAGGCTCGCCGCCGCCATCGGCGACGGCATGCGGCCGATCGAGATCGAAGCGGCCGCCCGCCGCGCGCTCTGTGTCGGCCATACCTCGGGCGGCGATGGCGTGCAGGGCCTGCTGCTCGGCATGCAGGCCTGGAGCGGCCGCGAGTTCGGCCATGGCTAGGGCGGAGCGGGTCTTCCGCAACCTGTACCGGGATTCGGTCTCGCTGATGCAGCTCTCGGCCCGGATCGGGGCGCTCGCCGGCATCAGGCAGGCCTCGGCGGTCATGGCGACGGCCGGCAACCTCGATCTCTTGCGCGAGGCCGGGCTGATCGCGACCGCGGTCGCGCCGGCCCCGAACGATCTCTTGGTCGCGCTCGAGGGCGAGGACGACGCGGCGCTCGCCGAAGCGCTGGCGGCCGCCGAGGCGGAGCTGACCCGGGCACCGCCCGCCGGGACCGACGGACCGCGCCGAATCCCGCCTCGGAGCCTGGAGATGGCGCTCGCGGAAGTGCCGGCCGCCAATCTCGCGCTGATCTCCACGCCGGGCGACTACGCTGCCGCGGAGGCGATGAAGGCGCTCCGGCTCGGGCTCAACGTCATGCTGTTCAGCGACAACGTGGCGCTCGAGGATGAGATCCGGCTCAAGCGCTATGCCCGCGAGCACGACCTGATGGTCATGGGGCCGGACTGCGGCACAGCGATCCTGAACGGGGTCCCGCTCGGGTTTGCCAATGTCGTGCGTCGGGGTGCTGTCGGCGCGGTCGCGGCGTCCGGCACCGGGCTGCAGCAGGTGACCTGCCTGGTCGATCGCTGGGGCCAGGGCGTCTCGCAGGCGATCGGCACCGGCGGCCATGATCTGTCCGCCCGGGTCGGCGGGATCACGATGCTCCAGGGTTTGGAGGCGCTCGCCGCCGATGCCGGCACCGGCGTCGTGGTCCTGATCTCGAAGCCGCCCGACCCCGAGATCGCGGCGCGCGTGCTCGCGGCCGCCGAGGCAGCCGGCAAACCGATCGTGGTCGCGTTTCTCGGCGCCGATGCGAGCGCGATCCGGCGGCCGAACGTGCATCCGGTGCGCACGCTCGAGGATGCGGCGAGCCTCGCGGTGGCGCTCGCCGGCGGCCGCCGGCCCGAGCCGGCGACGGCCGCCGGGCCGGTGCCGCAGCCGGGGCCGGGCCAGCGCTACATCCGCGGCCTCTACAGCGGCGGCACCTTCTGCTACGAGGCGCTGCTGCTGCTGAGCGAAGCGGTCGGCAGGGTCGCCTCGAACACGCCGCTCGAGCCCGGCGGCCGGCTGGCCGACGTCTGGCGGAGCGAGGGGCATACCGCGATCGATCTCGGCGATGACCTGTTCACCCGCGGTCGGCCGCATCCGATGATCGACCAGACGCTGCGGATCGAGCGCCTGCAGAAGGAGGCGGTCGACCCGGAGGTCGCGGTGATCCTGTTCGACGTCGTGCTCGGCCACGGCGCCCATCCGGATCCGGCGGCCGAGCTTGCGCCGGCGATCCAAAGCGCGAGCGCCGCGGCCGGGCGCGCCGGGCGCGCGATCGCCTTCGTCGGCTCGGTCTGCGGCACCGCGGCCGATCCGCAGGACCTCGGCCGCCAGGAGGCCGCGCTGCGCGAGGCGGGCGTGCTGCTCGCCGAGAGCAACGCCCAGGCGGTCCGGCTTGCCGCCCGGATCGCGACCGGCGGCCCGGAGTGAGGTGATGCCGGCGCTGTTCGCGGAGGAGCTCCAGGTCGTGAACATCGGCCTGCCGGCGTTCGGGGAGGCGATTCGCGCGGCCGGCGGCAGCGCGCTGGATCTGGAATGGCAGCCGCCCGCCCAAGGTGACCCGGCAGTCGCGAGCCGGCTCGCGGAGCTGATCAACGAGCCGCGGGTCGAGGCGGCCAATCGGCAGGCGTACGAGGCCTATCTCGCCGCCCAGCCGGTGGTGCAGGCGATCGGTCCCGCCCGGGACCACGTGCCGGGGCTCGGCGGGCGCATGATCCTGCATTCGGGTCCGCCGATCGCCTGGGCCGACATGTGCGGCCCGATGCAGGGCGCGATCGTCGGCGCGATGCTGTACGAGGGCTGGGCCAGGGACGCCGAGGCCGCCGACGCGCTCGCGCGGTCGGGGGAAATCGAGTTCGCGCCCTGCCATCACCATGGCGCGGTCGGGCCCATGGCCGGGATCATCAGCCCCTCGATGCCGGTCTGGGTGGTGGCCAATGCCGAGCACGGCAACCGCGCCTTCTGCAACCTGAACGAAGGGCTCGGCAAGGTCCTGCGTTTCGGCGCCAACGGGCCCGAGGTCATCTCGCGCCTGCGCTGGCTGGCCGAGGTTCTGGCGCCGGCGCTCGCGGGAGCGCTCGAGGCGCTGGGCGGGCTCGAGCTCAAGCCGTTGATCGCTCAGGCGCTGCACATGGGCGACGAGGTCCACAACCGGAACGTCGCGGCCTCGTCGCTGCTGCTCAAGCGCCTGGCGCCGGCCCTGCTCCGGACCGGCATGCCGCCGGCGGCGATCGCGGCGGTGGTCGATTTCATCGCCGGCAACGATCACTTTTTCCTGAACCTCTCGATGGCCGCCTGCAAGGCGATGCTGGATGCCGCCGCGGGCGTCCCCGGCAGCAGCCTCGTGACCGCGATGGCGCGCAACGGCGTCGAGTTCGGCATCCGCCTCGGCGGCACCGACGATGCCTGGTTCACCGCCCCGGCGCCGGTGGTCGACGGCCTGCTGTTCCCCGGCTACACCGCGGCGGATGCCGCGCCCGACCTCGGCGACAGCGCGATCACCGAGACCGCGGGGCTCGGCGGCTTCGCGATGGC
>DATAOG010000004.1:0-9294 GCA_036265855.1 Geminicoccaceae bacterium
GGGATGATCTGGTCGACGACGCCGAGCTGGCTCAGGTCCTGCGCGGTCAGCCGCATCGCCTCGGCCGCCTGCGGCGCCTCATCGCCGCTCCGCCACAGGATCGCAGCGCAGCCCTCGGGGGATATGACCGAGTAGACCGCGTGCTCGAGCATCAGGACCTGATCGGCGACCGCGAGCGCCACGGCCCCGCCGGAGCCGCCCTCGCCGATCACGACCCCGATCAAGGGCACGGTCAGCTGCAGACAGGTCTCGATCGCGCGCGCGATCGCCTCGGCCTGGCCGCGCTCCTCGGCGCCGACGCCCGGATAGGCGCCGGGCGTGTCGACCAGCGTCAATACCGGCAGGCCGAAGCGCTCGGCCAGATGCATCAGCCGGACCGCCTTGCGGTAGCCTTCCGGGTTCGCCATGCCGAAGTTGTGCCGCACCCGGCCCTCGGTGTCGGTGCCCTTCTCGTGGCCGAGCACGACCACCGAGCGGCCGCGAAAGCGCGCGAGCCCGCCCTGGATCGCGCGGTCGTCGCCGAACGTCCGATCGCCCGCGAGCGGGGTATAGTCTTCGAACAGGCGCGCGACGTAGTCGGAAAAATGCGGCCGCTCGGGATGGCGCGCGACCTGGGTCTTCTGCCAGGCGTTGAGCTTGGCGTAGGTCTGCCGGAGCAGCTTCTCGGCGCGGGTCTCGAGACGCTGGATCTCGTCGGCGAGGTCGATCTCGCTGCCGTTCGAGAGGTGGCGCAGCTCCTTGACCTTGCCTTCGAGCTCGCTGATCGGTTTTTCGAACTCCAGCAGTTTCGTGAACTCCTGCCAGCCGGATCGTCAGCCGGCGCGCGCCGCGATCTGCTCGGCCTTGGCGACCAGCGCCTCGGCCTGACGGATCGAGGCGATGTCGATCAGCCGGCCATCGAGGCTGACCGCGCCCTTGCCCTCGGCCCGCGCCTGCGCCATCGCGGCGAGGATCCGTTTCGCCTTCTCGACCTCGGCCGCGGGCGGACCCATGACCTCGTTGGCGAGCGCGATCTGGCTCGGATGGATCGCCCATTTGCCTTCACAGCCCAGCGCCGCCGCGCGCGCCGCCGCCGCCCGATAGCCCTCGGGATCTGAGAAATCGCCGAACGGGCCGTCGATCGGCCGCAGCCCCTGGGCGCGCGCCGCGACCACCATGCGGGCCAGCGCATAGTGCCACATGTCGCCCCAGTGGCGCACGCGGGCGCCATCCTCGGCGGCGTCCGTCAGGACGGCATAGCCAGGGTTGGGACCACCGATGCGCGTGGTCTGGGCGCGGGTCGAGGCGGCGTAGTCGGCGACCCCGAAGTGCAGCGCCTCGTTGCGTCGGCTGGCGCCGGCGATCGCGTCGACGTTGGCCATCCCGAGCGCGGTCTCGATAATGTGCGAGAAGCCCAGCCGCTTCTTGCGCCCGACCGCCGCCTCGCACTGGCTGACCAGCATGTCCAGCGCGTAGACGTCGGCCGCGGTCCCGACCTTCGGGACCATGATCAGATCGAGCCGCTCGCCGCCCTGCTCGACCACTTCGATCACGTCGCGATACATGTAGTGGGTGTCGAGGCCGTTGATCCGCACGGTCAGCGTCTTGTCGCCCCAGTCGATCTCGTTCAGCGCCTCGATGACGTGCCTGCGCGCCCGGACCTTCTGGTCGGGTGCGACCGCGTCCTCGAGGTCGAGGAACACGACGTCGGCGGCCGAGCGCGCCGCCTTCTCGAAGAGCTGCGGCGAGCTGGCGGGCACCGCGAGCTCGGAGCGGTGCAGACGGGGCGTGCACGGTTCCACGACGGTGAAGCTCAAGGCAAAGATCCCTCGGCATCGCAGCCGGCGGCGACGTGAGGTCGCGGACCGGACGGCGGCTCACCCGGACTCCGGCTCGGCCTCGCCCTCGGGCGCGGCCAGCGGATGATGGGCCCGGACCGCGGCCGCCAGGCGCGCGTCCTGTACATGGGTGTAGATCTGGGTGGTCGCAATATCGGCGTGCCCGAGCAACGTCTGGACTGCGCGCAGATCGGCGCCGCCCGCGAGCAGGTGACTGGCGAAGGCATGGCGCAGCACGTGCGGCGAGATCCGGGCCGGGTCGATGCCGGCGGCCGGCGCCAGCGCCTTGAGCAGCTGCGCGAGGCGCTGGCGGGTCAGATGCCCGGCGCCCGCCCGGGAGGGGAACAGATAGAGCCGGGCCTTTGGCCGCCCGGCAAGAAACCGGTCGCGGACCGCGAGATAGGTTTCGAGCGCGCGGCGCGCGGCACGGCCGATCGGCACCATTCGCTCCTTGCCGCCTTTGCCGAGCACGACCAGGAAGCGGCGGTCGGGGGCGAGCGCCGCAAGCGGCAGCGTCAACAGTTCCGAGGCCCTAAGTCCGCTCGCGTAGAGGAGCTCGAGGCAGGCCACGAGGCGCAGCCCCTGGGGATCGGCCCGCTCGCTGGCAGCGGCGATCAGGGCCTCGATCTCGGCCTGCTCCAGGAGCTTCGGCAGCGGCCGGCGGCGGCGCGGCCCCTCGACGGTCTGGGTCGGATCGTCGGCGCGCGCGCCTTCGAGATATAAAAACCGGTGCAGCTGGCGGACCGCCGAGAGCCGCCGCGCGATCGTCGCGCTCGAGCGCCCGGCGCCCGACAGCTGACCGAGCCAGCCGCGCACGGCGGCGCCGTCGGCGCTCAGAATGTCGGCCCCGCGACGCGTGAGGAAGGCCTGATAATCGGCGAGGTCGCGGCGATAGGCATCGAGCGTATGCGGCGAGGCCGCCCGCTCGACCGCCATCATCTCGAGAAAGGCTTCCGCAGAGCTCACGCCAGCGGCCCTTTGATCGCGGCGCCGTCGGAACGGGCGCTCACAGGCCCATGGCGAGCGCCGTCGCGACCGCGATCTGGCGCGCTTCATGGTCGAGCCCGACCGACCGCAACCCTCGCAGGCAGGCGGTCAGGACTTCGGGCTCTGCCGCCGCCGGGGCACCGTTCAGCATGGTCAGCGCGAACAGCACGGTCTCGCCGAGGCGCCTGGCCGCCGCAGCGCGCTCGAGACCGGCCCAGAGCGCGGCCACCGGCACGCTCGCGTCCTGCTGGAGAGGCGGCCTCAGCTCGTGCCACCAGACCGGCCCGGGCACCGGCAAGCCCAGCCCGTCCAGCAGCGCGAACAGCCGCTCGGCCTTGGCGTCGGCTCCCGGGGTCGCCGCGCGCCAGGCCGCGACCGCGGCTTCGTCCAGCTCCGGGGCCGCCCCGCCGCCGATGCCGGTGATCGCATAGAGCGGCGCCAGAGCCGCGACCTCACGCTGCACGCGGCTGTCCCGGCTGCCCTCATCCTTCAGCAGGGCGAGCCAACCGGCCGCCGGCGCCGGCCGGTCGGTCGTCAGCAGCGCCCGCGCGGCGCCCGGCCCAGCTGCCAGCAACGAGCGGTCGACCGGCAGGTCGCCGAACCGCGTCGCGAATACCTCCGCGATCATCAGGCGCTCGTCGCCCCTGGCCGCCTGCCAGGTTGCTGCCATTAGCGCCGCCAGATCCTGCGGGCTCCGCTGCTCGCCCGCGGCCCGGTAAGCCATGGCCCGCGCCTGCGGGCCCCAGGCCGTGCGCACGCTGGTCAACGCATCGCCCGCGGGCGCGCGCTCGCCATAGATGGCGCCGAGATCAGAGGCCGCGAGGCCGCCGCCCTCGAACGCCCGCTCGGCGATCTCGAGCTGCCGGTCGCGGGCGAGCTTCGGCTCGCGCGCCGCCACCGTCAGCACCGCCGGCGGCAGATTGCCGAGGGAGGTCGCCGGCAGCGACTGGCCGGCGAGGCGCAACAGCGCGACGTCGACCGCGGCCGGCGAGCGCATGGCCGGCCCCGCGCCATCGGCCTGATGGTTGGCGACCGCGCCCGCGAGCCTGAAGAACCCGGGATCGGCGTGACCGGCTTCGCGCAGCAGGTCGAGACCGAGGCGCGCACCTTCCTCATCGCCGGCGGCAAGCCGGCAATAGATCGCGATCTCGGCCCAGAACGCGGTGCCGCCGGTCGGCGCCAGGTCGTTGGCGCGCTGGCAGGCGCCCGGATCGTCGCCCTCGAGGAGCGCCGCCTGAGCCGCGAGCCGGGCGAGCTGCGAATCGCCGCGCTCCGGGGGCAATTGATCGAGCAGCCGCTTGGCGGTATCGAGATCCCCCATGGCCAGGAGACGCTCGACCCGGGCGCCGAGCATGCGGCCGCCGGTCGGGCCGCCGTCGAGCGGCGCACCGGTCGCGAGCAGGCGCCGGATCAGCTCGCGCAGCGGCGGATTGGCGCTCGTGACCGGCAGCTCCGGCAGCAGCGCCAGCACCAGCTGCGGGTCGCTGCCCGCCCAAAGCGTGCGCTCGAAGCCGCCCTCGGCCGGACCGCTCAGGCCGATGCTGTCGATCTCCGGCGGGGCCAGCCCTTCGACCTGGAAGCCCTGCGGCGCTGCCGTGGTCGCGCTGCCGCCGGACGGCGGTGCCGGTGCCGGCGTGCCGGACGGCGGTCTGGGTCCCGTCTGGGGGGCGCCGGGCTGGACAGGCTCGCGTTTCGGAAACAGCTGGATCGGGCCATTCTGGGCGCCGACCGAGATCGGCTCGAACAGCGCGAGCGCGACCCCGCAGAGGACGGCAAGGCTCAGCCGAGGCGGTGCGCGCAAGCACGGACGGCGGGCGAGCACGGCCACGGGACGTCAGCGCGGGAATTGCTGCGCGGGCAGCACGTGCTCGACCCGTGCGGTCGGCGGCGGGATTTCCCAGGTCACGAGGAACACGGTGCCGCCCAGGACGAGCACCAGGAGCACGGCCACGAGAATGCGGTTGATGGTCGACATGATCCCCAGCGCCGCTCGGAGCCGGCGCGAGAGGCTTGCTTCGCGCCCGGATGGTCGCTTTATATCGGGATGCGCAACCCGGTTTCAACGTCCGGTCAAAGGTCTGGCCGGCCCTTCACCTTTTGCTCGCGGGCCGATGGCAGTCCCCTCCGTATCCGCGCCGCCCCAGGCCATCGACCGGACGATCGTCCTGGTCGGCATGATGGGCGCCGGCAAGACTGCGGTCGGGCGCCGGCTGGCGCGCGCGCTGAACTGGCCGTTCAAGGACGCCGACGCGGCGATCGAGGCGGCCGCCGGCACGAGCATCGCCAACATCTTTGCCGAGATCGGCGAGGCCGCCTTCCGGATCAAGGAGCGCCAGATCATCGCGCGGCTGCTGACTGGCGAGCGGCAGGTCCTGGCGCTCGGCGGCGGGGCGTTCATGGACCCGGAGACCCGCGCGCTGGTACGCGCCAGGGGCTTCTCGATCTGGCTCCGGGCCGAGCTCGACGTGCTGCTGCGACGGACCTCGACGCCGGGCAAGCGCCCGCTGCTCGCGGGCGGCGACCCGCGGGACACGCTCGCATCTTTGCTGACGCAGCGCGCCCCGGTTTACGGCGAGGCGGACCTCGTGATCGACAGCAGCAAAGGGCCGATCAACGCCGTGGTCGGCCGCATCCTGGCGGCGCTGCCGGCGGCGGCACGGGCCGCCAGCCCGCCATGACCGGCGCCAGCCGCCTCAGGGTCGAGCTCGGCGACCGCAGCTACGAGATCGTGGTCGGTCCCGGTCTGCTGGCGCGCGCCGGCGGCCTGCTGCGGCCCCTGCTGCGCCAACATGCCGTGGTGATCGTGACCGATGACCATCTGGCGCAGACCGGTCACCTCGCCGCGCTGGAATCGAGCCTCGAGGCGGCCGCCATCGTGGCCCGCCGGGTCGTGCTGCCGGCCGGCGAGGCGACCAAGAGCATGGCTGGCCTCGAGCGGCTGCTCGACCAGATCCTGGCGCAGGTGATCGAGCGCCGGACGGCGCTGGTCGCGTTCGGCGGCGGGGTCATCGGCGACCTCGCCGGCTTCGCCGCCGCGATCCTGTTGCGCGGCCTCGACCACGTCCAGATCCCGACCACGCTGCTCGCGCAGGTCGACAGCGCGGTCGGCGGCAAGACCGGGATCAATGCGCGCCACGGCAAGAACCTGATCGGCAGCTTCCACCAGCCGCGCCTGGTGCTCGCCGACGTCGACACGCTCGAGAGCCTGCCGGTCCGCGAGCTGCGCGCCGGCTACGCCGAGGTGGTCAAGTACGGTCTGATCGACCGGCCCGAGTTCTTCGCCTGGCTGGAGCGCAACGGCGCCGCGCTGCTGGCGGGCGATGCCGCCCTCCGACAGCACGCGATCCTGGAGAGCTGCCGCGCGAAGGCGGCGCTGGTGGCGGCGGACGAGCGCGAGGCGGGCGCCCGGGCGCTGCTCAACCTCGGCCATACCTTCGGCCACGCGTTGGAAGCGCTCGCGGGCTATGGCGAAGCGCTGCTGCACGGCGAGGCGGTGGCGCTCGGGATCGTGCTCGCCGCGAAGCTCTCGGTGCGGCTCGGGCTCTGCCCGCCGGCCGACGCGGAGCGGATCCGCGAGCATTTCACGGCGGCCGGCCTGCCGGTCACGCGCGCGGGCCTGCCGGCGCCGGTCCGTTCGGCCGAGGCCATGCTCGCGGCGATGGCCCGCGACAAGAAGGTCGAGGGTGGCCGCCCCCGCTTCGTCCTGCTGCGCGGCATTGGCCGGGCGTTCGCCGGCGCCGAGGTCGACCCCGCGGAGCTCACGGCTCTGCTCAGTGCCGCCGAACCCTGATCCTGAGCCTCCCGTGAGCCGGCGGGAACGGGCGCCGCACGCCCGCCGCCCGGACCGCCCGCAATGCTGCTGACCGCCCTCGAAGTCGCCCTGCTGCTGGCCGCGAACGCGTTCTTCGTGGCGGCCGAGTTCGCGATCGTCAAGGTCCGCGGCATCCGGATCGAGGCGCTCGCCGAGCAGGGCCATCGGGTCGCGCTGATGACGCTTCGGGTGCTGCGCGAGATCGAGGCCTACCTCTCGACCTGCCAGCTCGGCATCACCATGGCCTCGCTCGGGCTCGGCTGGATCGGCGAGCCGGCGGTCAGCGCGCTCCTCAAGCCCTTATTCCAGGCGCTGGGCGTCGCCCCGCCCGCGCTGCACACGGTCTCCTTCCTGCTCGGGTTCCTGCTCTTCTCCTCGCTGCACATCGTGCTCGGCGAGCAGGTGCCCAAGACCTTAGCGATCCGCAAGCCGGAGCCGATGGCGCTCTGGATCGTCTATCCGCTGCACGCCTTCTACCTGGTCTCGTACCCGCTGACCTGGGCGCTCAATCGCGCCTCGCGCGCCGTTCTGGTCGCGTTCAAGGTCGCCGAGGTCAGCCATCACGAGGTGTTCTCGAGCGAGGAATTGCGCGATCTGATCGACCTGTCGCGCCGGCACGGCATGGTCGGCAAGCAGGAGCGCGACATGCTGGACGGCATCCTCGACCTCGCGGGCGTCGAGGTCAGCGAGGTCATGACCCACCGCAAGGACATGGAGAGCATCGACGCCGACGCGCCGCCGGCGCAGATCTTCGATCAGGTCGTGCAGAGCCCCCATACCCGGCTGCCGGTCTGGCGGGGCGACCCGGACAGCATCATCGGCGTGCTCCACGCCAAGGACCTGCTCGGGCGGGTGCGCGGCGACCCGGCCAAGCTCGCCGGAATCGACGTCGCGGCGCTCGTGACCCCGCCCTGGTTCATTCCCGACACCACGGCGCTGCTTCATCAGCTGCTCGCGTTCCGCCAGCGCCGTTCGCATCTGGCGTTCGTGGTCGACGAGTACGGCGCGTTGATGGGCCTGGTGACGCTCGAGGACATCCTCGAGGAGATCGTGGGAGAAATCACCGACGAGAAGGACGTCGAGCCGGTCGGGATCGAGCCGCAGCCCGACGGCTCGGTCGTGGTCAGCGGCTGGGTCACGGTCCGCGACCTCAATCGCCAGTTCGGCTGGAAGCTGCCCCACGACGAGGCCGCGACCGTCGCGGGGCTGGTGATCTACGAGGCGCGCAAGATCCCCGAGGTCGGTCAGAGCTTCGCCTTTCACGGCTTCCGCTTCGAGGTGCTGCGCCGCCAGCGCAATCAGATCATGCTGCTCCGGATTCTGCCGCCGGTGACCGCCGAGCCCGCCTGAGCGCGCGCCGCGGCGCTCAGGGCAGCGACAGCAGGTCCGGCAGAAGCCCGGCGGCGTGAGCGTCGGCCAGCGCCTCGAGCAGCGGATAGGCGGCGAAGAAGACGGCGCTGTCCAATAGCGTCCGCCCGACCAGCGCCGGCCGGATCGTGACCTCTCCGACATCCCGCCAGAGCCGGAGGTCCGGCAGCCAGCGTGGGGTGCGCGCCAGATAACGGTCGTAAGCGCCGGTGAACGCGCCGAGCAGATACGCCTCCTCACGCCTGACCACGGAGCCGTAGTAGAGGACGCCTCCGAGCAGCAGCAGGGCCGTGAGCGTCAGCGACCCGGTCTGCAGCCCGACCCCGGCGAGGCCCAGCAGGCTGAAGCCGTAGAGCGGGTTGCGGGCCAGCGAGTACGGGCCGCAGTCGACCAGCTTGCGGTTCTTGCGCCCGGCGATGTACGCCGAGCACCAGGCGCGCCCGAGCACGCAGGCGACGACCGCCAGATAGCCCAGCCACTCCAGCCCCTCGCGCACCGCGCCGCCCTCGGTCCAGACCGCCTGCGTCAGCGCGAGCGGCGGCAACAGCGCCAGCAACATCAGGCGGACATGGCCGCTCCGATGACCGGTCAGGCCGGGCGCCGGTCGCCGCGACCCGTCGGCGGAGCCCCCCGGC
The DNA here is from genome assembly GCA_036265855.1 of Geminicoccaceae bacterium. Classification (GTDB taxonomy): domain Bacteria; phylum Pseudomonadota; class Alphaproteobacteria; order Geminicoccales; family Geminicoccaceae; genus DATAOG01. The sequence goes on from DATAOG010000004.1 coordinate 8,619, forward strand.
CCAGGCTCACGTCCGAGAGCGCCGCTTGGGCCGCCCGCCGTCGAGCCTGACCGGCGCTCGTCTCTGCTCCCAGGAGTGGTCAATCTCGAGCTCCCGCGCGTGCCACGGGTCGATTTCTTCGGACTAGAACCGCGGCAGCTCGGGGTGAGGGAGCTTGCCGCGGTGAATGTGCATGCGGCCGAGCTCGGCGCAGCGGTGGAGCTGAGGAAAGACTTTGCCCGGGTTCAGGATCTGGGCGGGGTCGAAGGCGCATTTCACGCGCTGCTGCTGGTTAAGGTCGTCCTCGTTGAACATCACCGGCATCAGGTCGCGCTTTTCCACGCCCACGCCGTGCTCGCCGGTCAGCACGCCTCCGACCTCGACGCAAAGCTTCAGGATCTCGGCCCCGAATTCCTCGGTCCTCTCGAGTTCGCCAGGCCGGTTGGCGTCGTAGAGGATCAAGGGGTGCAGGTTGCCGTCGCCGGCATGGAAGACGTTGGCGACCCTGAGCCCATAGTGCCCGCTCATCTCGCGCATGCGGTTGAGCACATGCGGCAGCTGGCGGCGCGGGATGGTGCCGTCCATGCAGTAGTAGTCGGGGCTCATCCGCCCCAGCGCGGGGAAGGCGCTCTTGCGACCGATCCACAGCAGCCGGGCCTCGTCGGCGTCGGCGGCGATGCGCAGGTCGAAGGCCCCG
>DATAOG010000005.1:0-3945 GCA_036265855.1 Geminicoccaceae bacterium
AGGTCCTCGGGCCGCGGCGCGACCAGCAGGCGATCGCGGAGGTCCAGGCAGCGGAGCGCGGCGCGCAATCTCTGCCCGATCTGCTCGTCGAAGCATAGCCGGTCGGCCAGGGACAGCGTACCCTCGACCTCGAGCCGGACCAGCAGGCGGGCGGGATCCGGCAGACGCGCGCGCAAGCGCTCGGCCAGGAGCTCGATATCGTGGGGGCCGTGAACCACGGCCTGTTCGCGATGCCAATGGAACGACCCGGTCGCCAGCGGGCTCACGGACGGCAGCGCGCCGGGTCCGGCCAGATCGACGAGCAGCGCGGCGCCGCTCGCCTGCTGGTCGAAGTCGTCCGGCTCTGGCGTGCCCGAGTACCAGCAGCGGGGGCCGACCTCCAGCGTGCTGTGCCAGTCGCCGAGCGCGAGATAGTCGAGCCGGGCCGTCTGCGGCCGGCTCGGTGCGATCGGGTTGGCGGTCTGGCCCGGGATGGAGCCGAACTCCCTCATCGATCCGTGGGCAAGACCGAGCCGGAGCGCGCCCTCGGGCGTGCTCGCGTCGTCCATGTAGGTCGTGAGGTCGATCAGACTGTGCCTGCGTCGCAAGGGCGCCGGCAGGAGCCAGGCCACGCCCTCGCAGATCGGTGCCGGTGCCGGAACCCGGTGCACGTGAATGTTGGCTGGCAGACCCCGCCGACACAGCCGGTCCCAGACGCCGCTCGGTCGGTCGGAATCATGGTTGCCGGGGATCAGATGCCAGGCAATGCCAGGAAAGCTGCGCATCCGCTCGAGGGGCTGGTCGAGCAACAGGTCGCCGACCGCATCGCGCTCATAGATGTCGCCCGCCACCAGAACGGTCGATGCGTGGTGCTCGCGCGCCAATCTTCCGATGGTCGTGATCGCTTCCAGACGCGCATCCTGCAGGGCGTGCGTGGCGGAGTCGTCGAGAAAGCCGAAGTTCTTGCCAATCTGCCAGTCGGCGGTGTGGATGAAGCGCAGGGGCGGCACTCCGGTGCACAAGGCCGGCGGCGAGTCCGCGCGATGCGGCGGCGAGCCAGGCAACGTCACTCAACCGCCGCTTGAGCGATTCTCGGGCAAGTTGCCCGGGACCGGCCCTCAATGCAAGCGCGAATCCTCAGCTGCGCATGCGCAGGCCGGGCGGATCATACAACGGCGCGGACGTTACGCGGGCGGGGCGGTCGTCCCCCAAAATCGTGATCTGCAGCTCGGCCTCGGGGGCCGCGCAGGCGGGCTCGAGGTAGGCGAGCGCGATGCTCCGTCCGACCGTGTGACCGTAGCCGCCCGAGGTCGTGAAGCCGACCACACGGCCGTCCGCGAGCACCGGCTCGTCGCCGTAGGCGTCGGCGTCGGCGGCTTCGACCACGAGCGTCACGAGACGATGGCTGGGTGGCTCGTCGCGCTGGCGGAGCGCCGCCTCGCGGCCGACGAACCCGCTCTTGGCGAAGTCGATGAAGCGGTCGAGGCCGGCCTGGAAGGGCGTGTAGTCCGGCGTGTACTCGCGCAGCCAGGCGCCGAAGCTCTTCTCCAGACGCAGCGAGTTCAAAGCTCGGCCGCCGAAGTGCGCAAGCCCGAGGTCGGCGCCGGCCCGGACCAGCGCGTCGTAGAGCGCGAGCTCGTAGGCGGCATCGACGTAGATCTCGAAGCCGAGCTCGCCCGTGAACGAGACGCGGGCGACCCAGGCCGGCACGGTCGCGACGTCGATCGACCGGATATGGAAGAAGGGAAAGGCGCTCTTCGACAGGTCCTCGTCGGTGAGCCGCGCGAGCAGGTCGCGCGAGCGTGGGCCGGCGAGCGCGAAGCCGACCCGCTCGGTCGCGATCGGCCGGACCTGGACGCCCCGCTCGGGCAGATGCGCCTCAAACCACCGCATGTGGAAGCGCTCGGCGGCACCCGAACCCACGATCATGAAGCGCTCGTCGGCGAGCCTCGAGACCGTGAAGTCGCCCATCAGCCGGCCCTTCGCGCTCAGCATGGGCGCGAGCGTCATCCGGCCGGCCTGCGGCAGGCGGCCGGCAAGCATGCGGTCCAGCCAGGCCTCGGCGCCGGCGCCCGCGATCTCGTACTTGCCGTAGTTCGCGATCTCGAGCAGGCCCACGCCCGCGCGCACCGCCCGGCACTCCTCGCCAACCGGGCCATGCGCGTTCGAACGCCGGAAGGTCGCAATCTCGTGCGCCTCGCTGCCCGCAGGCGCGAACCAGAGCGCGTGCTCGAGACCGAAGCTCGCGCCGAACACGGCACGCCTGGCCTTGAGCCGGTCGTAGACGGGGGTTGTCCGCTGCGGCCGCGCTGCCGGCAGTTCCTCGTTCGGGAACGTGATCGAGAACCGCCGGCTGTAGTTCTCCCGGACCTTGGCGTTCGTGTAGGCGCGGGTCGCGAAGTCACCGAACCGGGCAACGTCCATCGCGAACACGTCCATGCCCGGATCCCCTTCGACGATCCAGTTGGCGAGCGCGAGCCCGACCCCGCCGCCCTGGGAGAACCCGGCCATGACGCCGCAGGCGAGATAGAAATTGCGCAGCCCCGGCACCGGCCCGACCAGCGGGTTGCCGTCGGGGGCGAAGGTGAAGGGGCCGTTGATCACGCGCTTGATGCCCGCCTTCTCGAGCGCCGGAAAGTGTGCGAAGGCGAGCTCGAGCGAGGGCGCGATCCGATCCAGATCGGGCGTCAGCAGCTCGTGGCCGAAGTCCGCGGGCGTCGTCTTGGGCGACCAGGGCTGGCAGGCTTTCTCGTACGTGCCGAGCAGGAGGCCCTTGCCCTCCTGGCGGGTATAGATCTCGGCCTCGAAGTCGATTGCATGCGGCAGCTCCTCGCTGCGCGCCAGGATCTCCGGCAGATCCTCGGTCACGAGATAGTGGTGCTCCATCGCCAGCACCGGCAGCTCCAGGCCCACCAGGCGGCCGACCTCGCGCGCCCAGAGCCCCCCGGCGTTGACCACGATCTCGGCCTCGATCGTGCCGTTCGGCGTGACCACGCGCCAGCCGCCGTCCGATCGCGCGTTGAGTTCGATGACGGGCGTGAAGCGATCGATCTCGGCGCCGCCCTTCTGGGCGGACTTGGCGTAGGCCTGGGTCACCCCGGAGGGGTCGATATGGCCCTCGTTGGGATCGTACAGCGCGCCCAAAAAATGCCTGGTCTCGATCAGCGGGTGCCGGCGCCTGGTCTCCTCCAGCGAGATGAACTCGCTCTCGAGCCCGAGCAGGCGGCCGCGGGCGTGCGCGGTCCTAAGGAAGTCGAGCCGTTCCGGCGTGCCCGCGAGCATGATCCCGCCGGTCAGATGGATGCCGCAGCTCTGGCCCGAGATCTGCTCGAGCTCGCGGTAGAGCCGGATCGTGTAGTCCTGGAGCTTCGCGACGTTCGGGTCGCTGTTGATCGTGTGCATGCCGCCCGCGGCGTGCCAGGTCGAGCCCGAGGTCAGCTCGTCCCGCTCGAGCAGCACGACGTCCTGCCAGCCGAGCTTGGTCAGGTGGTAGAGCACGCTGCAGCCGACCACGCCGCCGCCGATCACCACCGCCCGCGCCTGGGTCCTCATCGCGCCGCCTCCCCCGTTTCTCGCTCGCCCCGCCCTTATAGCGCGCGCGGGTGGCGCCGACAGCCTTGTCAACCGACGCCGACTTGCCTCTATTTCAGCAGCCGCCCGCCTGGCTCGAGGTTCCAACGATGCCGCCTTCCGGCGTCCTGCCCCGATGAGATTCGCCGATCCGAACCTTCTGCCGCTGCTGCTGCTGGTCCCGGTCGTGATCGGGCTGCTGCTGTGGCGGGCGCGGCCGCGCGCGATCGCTTTTCCTTCGAGCGGTGAGCTGCGGCAGCTGCGGCCCTCGCTTGCCGTTCGCCTGCACCGAGCCATGCCCTGGCTGCGCGGCGTGGTTCTCGGACTCGCGGTGCTGGCGCTGGCGCGACCCGAGTGGGGCGTCGAGACCACGACCGTGCGCCGGGAAGGGGTCGC
>DATAOG010000006.1:0-2607 GCA_036265855.1 Geminicoccaceae bacterium
GCTTCCCAACCGGATCCTCGATACGGCTTGTTAACCTTCTGCCAACGCTCGCGCCCCAGCGTACCTCATCTTCGATGGTCCATGCGACCGTGGGAATCTGCCAACCGGCGAAAAACGCTGTTGCGCACAAGCTCCACCGTCGACCGTCGGATTCTGGCATGTGGCGCCTGATCGCAAACCGGAGGGCAATGGCAACTCGGTATCGGGCGAGCACCACGGGTGAGGGGCAGACCGTCTTTGTCACCGGGGAGTGCGCTGGCTTACGCTGTTCTGCCGGGACGAAGCGAATTCAGGCGGGGGCCGCCGAGGGGACGTCCCGCAGCCCCCAGATCCGGGGCGTGGCGAGCTCGAGGCTGTTGCCGGCCGGGTCGCGGAAGTAGAATGAACGGCCGCCTCGCGGCCAGTTGACCACCTGCTCGATCGCGACCCCGGCGGCCTCGAGGTGACGCCGCCAATCCTCGAGCGCGGGCTCGGCGACCGCGAAGCAGGCGTGACCGGGCCCTCGGGCACCGTGCGCCGGCACCTTGCGGCCGGTGCTGGCGGCCTCGGGCTCGAACAGCAGCAGCATCGAAGGACCGCAGCGGAAGAACGCGAACAGGCCCGGCTGGCGGCTGTCGAGCTCGAACCCGAGGACCTCGCCGTAGAACCGCTCGGCGGCATCCAGGTCGTCGACGTAGAGGATGGTCTCCAGGACCCGATCGATCGGTTGCATTAAGTCTCTCCACTGCCTTGTCGAGGAAGGCTAGCATGCAGCGCGCGATACACCTCGGTCGCGCCGCAATCGACGCTATCGAGCGCCGGGGCCGAGCGATGCCGGGTGCACCCGATGAGATGACGATGAGCAGCGCGACCGGTTCCTGCACCATATCCGGCTCAGGCTCAGGCCCGGCCGGAATGGAACTCCCAATCGCGCCGCCCCGGCATGCCGGCGCGAGCGGCGGCTCGCCCGGAGGTCGATCTGCGGACGCCATTCATGCTCGCGGACTCGGGCAACCGGGCAGGCCAGGCGCGCGCAGGCTGCGGCGCGACGCCAAGGCGGGCCAGACCGGATGAGCCTGCTCCCGGCGCCGGCCCGGAACTTGGCCACGGCGATTCTCCTCGCAGCGATCGCCGGCGCCTGTCTGCCGGCGGCTGTGCGCGCGGCTGACCCGCTGCCCTCATTCCATGTCGATCTTGCGCAGAGCTCGGTCTCCGGCCTGTCGTCGGGCGCCTACATGGCCGGGCAGTTCCACGTCGCCTTCTCGCAGACGCTGATCGGCGTAGGCATCATCGCGGGCGGCCCCTACGACTGTGCCGAGGGCCAGCTCGGGGTCGCGCTCAACCGCTGCATGCAGACCACGGGCGGCCGACCGGATGCGGCGCACCTTCTGGCGCGCGCCGAGGCGCTCGCGCGCCAGGGCCGGATCGACCCGCTGAGCGGCCTGGCCGACGATGCCGTCTATGTGTTCTCGGGCACGCGCGACGGCACCGTGACCCCGCCCGTGGTCGACCAGACAGTCGCGTTCTACCGCCTTGCCGGGGTGGCCGAGGCGCGGATCCAATACGTCCATGACGTCGCGGCCGGCCATGCGATCCTGACCGAGGACCGTGGCAACGCCTGCGGCTCGACCGAGAGCCCGTTCATCAACGACTGCGATTACGATCAGGCGGGTGCCATCCTCGGCCACATCTATGGCTCCTTGAACACGCCGTCGCGCGAGCCGGGCGGCCGGCTGATCAAGTTCGACCAGACCGAGTTCCTGCCCGAGCCGACCAGCCATGGCATGGCGGCGACCGGCTTTGCCTACGTGCCGGCGAGCTGCGCCGCCGGGGAGCCCTGTCGGGTCCACATCGCTTTCCCGGGCTGCAAGCAGACCACGGACCTGATCGGCGACGCGTTCGAGACCGAGACCGGGTACAACCGCTGGGCGGACAGCAACCATCTGATCATCCTCTATCCCCAGGCGCATGCGACCGCGGTCAATCCGAACGCGTGCTGGGACTGGTGGGGCTACGACGATCCCAATTATGCGACCCGGTCCGGGCGGCAGATGGCAGCGGTGCGGGCGATGCTGACCCGGCTCGCCGGCGGCACCGAGCCGCCGCCGCGGGTCTGCCAGGCGTACGGCGGCAGCAACCTCGGTCATTGGTGGGCCGGCCGGGCCGAGGTCTGCGCCTACTGGTTCCTCTGCGCGGTCGGTTCCGGCGACACTCTGGGCTTCGCCGCGGCCTCCTCGACCGTATACGAGAGCCCGAAGGGCTACTTCAGCACCGAGCCCTGCGCTCCTTGACCGACATCACCGGCCCGGCAGGCCCGGTTTCGTGCGATCGGGAGCCGGTTCGGGTCAGCCGCTCGCGGCGATCGCGCGATGGCGGAGCAGGTGGTCGGCGAGCACTAGCGCGAGCATGGCCTCGCCGACCGGGACCGCGCGGATGCCGACGCAGGGATCGTGGCGGCCCCTGGTCGAGATCTCGACCTCGTTGCCGAACCGGTCGATCGAGCGGCGCGGCGTCAGGATCGAGCTGGTCGGCTTGACCGCGAACCGGACCACGATGTCCTGACCGGTTGAGATCCCACCCAGGATACCGCCGGCGTTGTTGGACAGAAAAACCGGCCGGCCGTCGTTG
>DATAOG010000007.1:0-3435 GCA_036265855.1 Geminicoccaceae bacterium
CTTGCGCGATTCGCGGACGCCGAGCGCCGCGGTCGGCTCGTCCATGATGATCAGCCGGCCACGCTGCGCGGTCGCCCGGCCGAGCGCGATCGACTGACGCTGACCGCCGGACAGCAGCCCGACCTCGGCGGTGAGCGAAGGAATGTTGACGCGCAGGTCCTGCAGCACCCGGCGCGCGCCCTCCAGCATTTTCCGGCGGTTGACGAAGAAGCGGAAGCGGACCGGCTCGCGGCCGAGATAGAGGTTGGCGGCGACATCGCGCATGTCGACCAGCGCGAGGTTCTGGAACACGGTCGCGATGCCGAGCTCGCGCGCCACGTGCGGATCGCTGATCCGGATCGGGCGCCCGCAGACCTCGAGCTCGCCGCGGTCGGGCTGATGGACGCCGCTTAGAATCTTGATCAGGGTCGACTTGCCGGCGCCATTGTCGCCGACGATCGCCAACACCTCGCCTTCGAACACCTCCAGATCGACATCCTGCAGGGCGCGGACGTGACCGAAGCTCTTGGAGAGCCCCCGAGCCTGCAGATAGGGGCCCGCCGCCCGGGCAGCCGGTTCCGCGGCCGTGTCGTTGCTAGTGTCCTGAAGGGAGCGGGCACCGCCCGCTCCCCGCTCGTGCGTCTCAGGCGAAGCCATACTTGCGCGCTCTGGCCAGCCAGATGTCGGTCCGGGTCTTGACCCGGTCGAGGTCCTTGTCGAGCACGACCTCGCCGCCGGTGCGGACGTCGAGGTAGGGATACCCGCGCTCGATCTGCGTCCAAGCGCCGGCAGCGCACATGAAACCCATCACATAGAACTGCTGGTCGATGCCCCACTGCACCCAGCCTTCTTTGATCTGCTGCTGGTGAGCCGGCGGGATGTCGGTCGAGCCGACCGCGATCTTGCCCGGCTTGATCCCGCGTTCCTTGAGCGCCTGGACGATCGGGTTGGGATTGCCGGTGCCGATCGCCGCGACCAGGGAGTCGCCCTTCTGATCGATCTGGGCGGTCCACTTCTGGACCGATTCCGTGAGCTCCCCGAAGCTGCTGTCGGGGAACGCCTCGAAGGTGTAGGTCGTGCCGTTGGCCTGGTTATAGCGTTCGATGCCGAGCTTGCTGCCGTTCTGACGCTTGTCGATCGAGGTCGAGCCCGGATTGCCGTTGCCGAGCACGATCACGCCCTCGGTCTTGCTGGTCAGCTCATGGGCGAAGGTCGCGGCCTGGGTGCCGTTGATGATGCCGGCGTTGAACTCGTCCTGATTGATGATGTGCAGGCCGAGCCCGTCGGCCTCCTCCTGGATCCCCTGATCGGTGATCACCATCGTGATGCCCTGGTCGAGGCCCCGCTGAAACGGCTCGACCAGGCCCACGCTCTCGAGCGAGGTCGCGATCACGTTGGCCTCGGCGGCGATTGCGTTGTTGACCTGCTCGGCATGATTCTGCACCGAGTAGACCGGGTTGCCGATCCGCTGATAGGTCCAGCCGACCATCTCACAGAAATCGCGGGCGCCGACCTGAAACGCCAGGTCCCAATCGCCGAGAGCCTGCGGCACCCAGATGAACTTGCGCGGGGGGCCGAAGTCGCCTTCTGCCGCGAGCGCCACCGCTGGCAGCCCCATGATGCCGGCGGCGGTCGAGAGCGCGGCCGCGCGGGCGCCGCCGACCATCAGGCCACGTCGGTCACTCATGTATCTCTGTGACATTGCTGTTGCTCCCTGCTTGGTTGATGTTTGGCCCCGCTTCAGAGGTCGGCCCGGCTCAGCCGGCCGCCGGCTCGCTGCCGGACCAACAGGTTGAGCCCGGCGGCCACTAGGATCACCACCCCGGTCGCGACGCCGTCCCAGAACTGCTTGACGCCGATCAGGATGATGCCGCTGGTCATCATGCAAAGGATCAGCACGCCGATGAAGCTGCCGAAGATCGTGCCCCGACCGCCGAACAGCGCGACCCCCCCGATGATGATCGCGGCGATCACCTGCAGCTCGAGGTTCACCCCGGCGCTCAGCGGCGCGAGGCCCACCCGGCCGAACAGCAGCGCTGCGCTGAGCCCGCAGAGCCCGCCCATCAGCACGAAGCAGACGAGCTTGACGCGCCGCGTGTCGATGCCGTTGTTGCGCGCCGCCTCGACATCGCCGCCGGTGGCATAGAGATCGCTGCCGAACTTGGTCCTCGCGAGCACGATGCCGCCGATCACCATCACGATCGCCATCGCCACGAACAGGTTGGGAATCGGCGTACCGGGAAAGTCGGCCCGGATGATCCGGTAGAACGCGAGGTCAGTGTTTTTCGCCGGGATCGGATAGCCGCTCGAGACGGTGTTCGCGGCACCGCGCAGCAGCGCCAGCATGCCGAGCGTCGTGATGAAGGACGGCAGGCCGACCCGGGTCACCAGAAGACCGTTGACCGCACCGATCGCGAGCCCGATCAGAATCACGACGCCCGCGCACAACCAGGGATCGATCCCGAGCCGCTCCTCCTGGAACGACATCAGGATCAGCAGAAAGCCATAGTGCGAGCCGATCGACAAGTCGAGCTCGCCGGCGACGAACAGGTAGGTCATGCCGACCGCAAGGATGCCAAGGATCGCCGCGCGCCGCGCGATGTCGACCAGATTGTTTTCGCTCAGAAAGCGCGGCCCGAGCAACGCGAACACGGCGAACAGCACGAGCGCCACGATCAGGATCGCGACGTCGCGGTTGGCAAGCAGTCGGCCCAGCAGCAGAGCACCGCCGGTGCCCTCGGCAGGCGCGTCGGTTTCGGTCTCGAGCGCGGCGCGCGCCGCCTCGTCGGCGGCATCGAAGCGATCGTCCGCAGGCAGCGACGGATCGGGCATGGCCTACGTGCCGGGCAACGGCGTCATGGCTGGAGGGCGGCGCGCGCGGCCGCCAGCGCGGCGCCGGCACCGCCCGCCAGCAGCTCGACGTCAGAGGTCAGCAGCGCCAGCCGCGCCCCGCGCTCGATCCACTCGCGCTGCCGCTCCAGCGGCAGCGTAATGCCGGTGCAGACAGGGATCCCCCGGGCCTTGGCCGCGCGGAGGATCCGGTCGATCGCGGCCCGCACGACCGGGTGATCGTGCTGGCGCAGGACGCCCGCACTGCCGGAGAGGTCGTTCGGGCCAATGCAGAGCGCATCGAGCCCGGGCACCGCCAGAAGCTCCTCGACGGCCTCGGCGGTGCCGATGTCCTCGATCTGCGGGATCACGATCGTGGCGGAGTTGGCGCTCTCGACGTAAGCCTCCAGGTTGCGGCCATAATCGGAGGCGCGACGCGGACCGAAGCCGCGCACGCCGTCCGGCGGATATTTGGCCGCGGCGATCAGCGCTCGGGCTTCGGCGGCACCACGGACCATCGGCGCGAGCACGCCGTCGGCGCCGACGTCGAGCGCCTGCTTGACGTGGACCTGATCGTTCCAGGGCACGCGCACGATCGGCACGGTCGGGGCGCCGCGGAAGGCCATC
>DATAOG010000008.1:0-2755 GCA_036265855.1 Geminicoccaceae bacterium
CCGGCCGAGCCCGCCGCCACCGAGGGCAATGCCGAGACTGCCGAATGACCGCGCCGAACCCCGAATGACCGCGCCGAACCATAGAGGACGAGCATGACCGATTCCGGAACCACGCCGGCCGCGGGTGGCGGTCACGGGCACGGCGGCGGGCGCCCGTCGCGCTCCGGCGAGCCGCCGACCATCACGATCCGGCGGCCGTTCTTCCGGCGGCGCAAGACCAGCCCGTTCGCGAGCGAGGACGCCCCCAAGATCGATTACAAGGACATCAAGCTCCTGCAGCGCTTCGTCTCCGAGCGCGGCAAGATCGTGCCGCGGCGGATCACCGCGGTCACGGCCAAGGAGCAGCGCGATCTCGCGCAGGCGATCCGCCGCGCGCGCCTGCTGGCGCTGCTGCCGTTCGAGGTCAGCTGAGCCGGGGCCGGGCTCGTGGCGCGCCGCGGTCGACCATGCCTCAGGTCATCGGACTCGCCGTCGTCGCCGGGCTGATCAGCAGCATCCTGTTCCTGTCGCTCTCCAGCGGCCTTCCGGGCATGGTCCTGCTCGCCTATTTCGTCCAGCTGCCGCTGCTGTTCACGGGTCTGAGCCTCGGGCTTGCGGCCTCGGTGATCGCCGTGACCGGTGCCATTCTGGTCTGCGGCCTGCTCGCGGGCCTGGTCGGCGCCGGCCTGTTCGTGCTGGTGCAGGCGGCGCCGGCGGTGCTCGTGATCCGGCAGAGCCTGCTCGCGCGGCGCGCCAACGGCGGGCTCGAATGGTACCCGCCGGGCCTCGTGCTGGCGCAATTGACCGCGCTCGCGGCGCTCGCGATCAGCGCCGCCTTCGTGCTGATGCTCGGCCGGCCCGGCGGGCTGGAGGGCGCGATCGGCGACTTCCTGCGCTCGGCGCTGGCCGAGTTCGGCGCCGCCGGGGTCAAGGTCACCGAGGTCGGGGTCACCGAGGTCGGGGTCAGCGCCGGCGGCGAGCCGCAAGGCGGCTTGACCTTCCTGTTCCCGGGGCTGATGGCAGCATCCTGGCTGATCATGGTGGTCGTCAACGGCGTGCTCGCGCAGGCGCTGGCGGTGCGTCTGGGCTGGAACCGCCGCCCCAGCCCGGCGCTGAGCGAGCTCGAGCTGCCGGGCTGGCTCTGGCCCGCGGTCGGCATCGCCGGGGCGCTCGCGCTGATCGGCGGCAGCCCGGGCTTCCTCGGCCGCGCGCTGCTGATCGTGCTGGCGGTGCCCTACGTCTTTCTCGGGCTCGCCGTGATCCACGCCGCCGCCTGCCGCTGGCCGAATCGCCGGCTCGCGCTCGCCGCCTGCTACGGCGCTATCGTGCTGCTCGGCTGGCCGATCCTGGCCGTGCTGCTGTTGGGGTTCGTCGAGGACTGGGCGCACGTGCGTCAACGGTTCCTCTAAGGAGCTGCAAGGAGTTACCCGCATGCAAGTGATCCTGCTCGAGCGGATCGAGAAGCTCGGCCAGATGGGCGACATCGTCACGGTCCGGGACGGCTTTGGGCGCAATTACCTGGTGCCGCACGGCAAGGCGCTGCGCGCGACCAAGGCGAACCTCGCCGAGTTCGAGCAGCGCCGCGTGCAGCTCGAGGCCCAGAACCTGCAGCGCAAGGAGGAGGCGACCGCCGCCGCCGCCAAGATCGAGGGCCGCTCGGTCGTGATCCTTCGCCAGGCCGGCGAAGGCGGCCAGCTGTACGGCTCGGTCAACGCCCGCGACATCGCGGCCGCCTTCGCCGAGCAGGGCGTGACCTTCGCCCGCCAGCAGGTCCGGCTCCCGAGCCCGCTGAAGACGCTCGGCATCCACCAGGTGCGCGTCGCGCTGCATCCCGAGGTCGACGTCAGGGTCGAGGTCAACGTCGCGCGCTCGCCCGAGGAGGCCGAGATGCAGGCCCATCCGGACCTCGCCGCGGCGGCCGCCGAAGCCGAGGCGGCTGCGCGCGCCGAGCAGGCGGCCGCCGAGGCGCCCGAGCCCGAGGACGAGTACGCCGCGCTCGGCCTGTAGCCGGCGCGCCCGGCCGGAGCTCCGCCGCCTTCCTCGGCCCTTGAACCCGGACGCGAACCGGGCCACAGTCGGCGGGCGACGACAAGCGGCGGCAAGGGGCAGCCCGCAGTCATCGCTCGAGGGGGGATCCGCCGATGGCAAGGTCTGAACTGTCGACCACTCGTCCGGGGTCGGCGGCGGTCGCCGGCAGGCGGCTCGCCGCGCTGCCGGCGATGATGGCGATCCTGCTCGGCCTGCTGATCGTCGGCGTCTCGGGCTTCTCCCATCTCGACGTGATCCACAACGCCGCTCACGACACCCGGCATTCGAACGGCTTCCCCTGCCACTGAGGCGCGCGCGCGATGGCAGCCCTGCGCGCGATCGTGTTCGCGTCCGCGCTCGCGGGCCTGATCGTCGGCATCGTGGTCACGCTGGCCCAGCAGCTGGGCACGGTGCCGCTGATCCTGCGCGCCGAGGTCTACGAGAAGGCTGCCGAGGCTGGAGAGCCGGCGGGCCAGTCTCCGGCTCACGAGCATGGCACGGCGCCCGCCGGACAGGTGGAGCAGCACGAGCACGGCGCTTTGGCCTGGGCGCCCGCCGATGGCTTCGAGCGCAACGCCTACACGGCCCTCTTCAACGTGCTGGACTGGACCGGCTTCGGCCTGATGCTGATCGGACTGCTCGTCCTGCTGGGCCGGCCCGTGACCTGGCGCGAGGGCTTCCTCTGGGGGCTCGGCGGCTTTGCCGCCTTCGTGCTCGCGCCGAGCCTGGGCCTGCCGCCGGAACTGCC
>DATAOG010000009.1:0-2366 GCA_036265855.1 Geminicoccaceae bacterium
GAGGGGCTGGAGCCGCCCAAGAACCACTGGGCGCTGGCTCTCGATGCGCCGCCCTTTTGTGCCTACTCGCTCCGGCCCGGGATCACCTTCACCTACCTTGGGGTCGGCGTCGACGAGCGGGCGCGCGTGCTCATGGCCGACGGCAGGCCCTCGGCCAACGTCTTCGCTGCGGGCGAGATCATGGCGGGCAACGTCCTGGGCCGCGGCTATCTGGCCGGCATCGGGATGACCATCGGCACCGTGTTCGGCCGGATCGCAGGCAGGGAGGCGGCCGCCTGTGCAAAGGGCTGAGATGCAGGCCGAGGCCGAGCGGGTGATGACCATCTGCAACGCCTGCCGGTATTGCGAAGGCCATTGCGCGGTGTTTCCGGCGATGGAGCTGCGGCTCGCGTTCACGGCCGCCGACCTCGACTACCTGGCCAACCTCTGCCACGACTGCGGCGCCTGCTATCATCACTGCCAGTACGCGCCGCCCCACGAGTTCGCGGTCAACGTGCCGCGGGCCTTCGCCGAGCTGCGCGCCGAGACCTGGCAGGACTACGCCTGGCCAGCCTGGCTCGCGGGCGCGTTCGCAAGGAACGCGCTTGTCACCGGTCTGATCGCGGCCGCGAGCCTCGCGCTGACCCTGCTCGTTGCGCTCCTGTTGGTCGAGCCCGCCGTCCTGCTCGCGCCGCAGGCGGGCGCCGGCGCCTTCTATGCCGTGATCCCGCACGCGGTCATGGTCGTCGGCTTCGGAGTCGTCGGCTTGATGGTGCTGCTCGCCCTGATCATGGGTTTTCGGAATTTCTGGGCCGAGACCGGGCAGCCCGCAGCTCGGCTCGCCCACCCCGGCGCCCTCGGGCGCGCGGTGCTGGATGTGCTCACGCTCCGTTATCTCGATGGCGGGGCGGGCGACGGCTGCACCTGGCCGACCGAGACGCCCTCGCAGGCCAGACGGATCTGCCATCACCTCGCCTTCTATGGCTTCCTGCTATGCTTTGCCGCGACCTCGGTCGCAACGATCGACCACTACCTGTTCGGCTGGCAGGCACCCTATCCCTGGACCAGCCTGCCGGTCGTGCTGGGCACGCTCGGCGGGCTCGGCCTGCTCGCCGGCCCGGCGGGCCTGCTCTGGCTCAAGCGCGAGTCGGACCCGGCGGTCGCCGATCCGCGTTCCGCCGCGGGCACCGCGTTCACGCTGCTCTTGATGCTCACGAGCCTGACCGGACTGCTGCTGCTGGCGTTGCGCGCGACGCCAGCGATGGGCATTCTGCTGGTGATCCATCTGGGCGTCGTGCTGGGCCTGTTCCTGACGCTGCCCTACGGCAAGTTCGTGCACGCGATCTACCGGTTCGCGGCGTTGGTCCGCTTCCAACTCGAGCGCGCCCCGGCCGATGACGGGCCAATCGCAGGAGATCAGCGGTGAAGCTCGCGATCCTCGACGATTACCAAAGGGTCGCGTTGACCCTGGCCGACTGGTCGTCGCTCCGCGACCGGGTCGAGATCACGGTGTTCGATCGCCATCTCGGCGCCGAGGATGCGGTCGCAAGAGCGCTCGCGGAGTTCGAGATCGTCTGCATCATGCGCGAGCGCACGCCGTTCCCCGCGAGCCTGTTCGAGCGCCTGCCCAGGCTGAAGCTCGTGGTCACGACCGGCCGTCGCAATGCCGCGGTCGATCTCGCGGCCGCCGCGCGCCACCGGGTCGCCGTCTGCGGCACGGGCTCGCCCGGGCATGCGACGGGCGAGCTCGCCTTCGCGCTGATCCTCTCGCTCGCCCGCAATCTGCTCGCCGAGGCGAACTCGGTCCGGGCCGGCGGCTGGCAGGTCGGGATCGGGCGCGATCTGCACGGCGCGGTCTTGGGCATCATCGGGCTCGGCAACATCGGCGCCCAGATCGCCGGCTTCGGCAGAGCGTTCGGCATGGAGCTCCTGGCCTGGAGCCAGAACCTGACCGAGGCGCGCGCGGCCGAGGTGGGGGCGCGGCGGACGGCCAAGGACGAGCTGCTGGCCGGCGCCGATTTCGTCACGATCCATCTCCGCCTCAGCCCCAGGACCCGGAGCCTGATCGGCGCCCGCGAGCTCGGCCTGATGCGGAAGGACGCCTACCTGATCAACACCTCGCGCGGCCCGATCGTCGACGAGGCGGCGTTGCTCGACGCGCTGCACTCGGGCCGCATCGCCGGTGCCGGCCTCGACGTGTTCGACCACGAGCCCCTCCCCGCCGACCACCCCCTCCGCACCGCCCCCAACACCGTCCTCACGCCCCACATCGGCTACGTCACCAGCGCGAGCTACACGCGCTTCTACCAGGACGCCGTCGAGGACATCGCCGCCTTCCTCCGCGGCGAACCGCTCCGCATCCTCAACGCCACGTAGAGGGGTCAGAC
>DATAOG010000010.1:0-4445 GCA_036265855.1 Geminicoccaceae bacterium
CTTCAGGTGGAAATGGTGGCGCACGAGCTCCTTGAAGCGGCCGACGATCGCGAACGCATCCTTGAGCAAGTCGCGCTCGAAGCTGTTGAGCTCGTGCGGCCGGATCAGGTTGTCGGGCTCCTGCTCGAGGCGGAGCTGGTCGAGCCGGGCCTGGAGGCGCAGGCCGAGCAGCAAGCCGTAGGCCTCGGTCAGATCGACCGCGAAGCCGTGGTCGAACAGCCCCAGATCCTCGAGCCGCCGGATGCGCTCGGCGGTGTTGGTGTCCGCGATCTGGCGCTCGAGCGCCAGCGCGCGCACCCCGTGCACGATCGGAAAGATGCCGCTCTTCTTCAGGTCGAGCGGCTCGCGACCGGGCATGCGGCCGACCAGCAGGCTCAGGATGCCGCCGAGCGAGGGCGTCTCGAAGCTGTCGATCGCGCGGGCGAACCGGGCGCAGAACGCGGCCTCGCCGCGGCTCTGCTCGAAGAGCTCTGCCTTGAGCGCCGCGAGCAGCGCCTGGTCGCCGACGACCGGGGCGGCGTCGACCAGGATCGCGACGTTCATCAGAGCCGGCTCGTCGGGCAATAGAATCCAGCGCCGCAGATCGTCGCGGAACGCCGCGAGCGGCTTCGCCCAGGCCGGATTGCTGACCATGATCCCGCCGGGACAGGGCGGGTAGCCGAAGCCGATCAGCGCCTCGGTGAAGGCCTCGCACACCCGGCGCAGCTCCGGCGCGTCATAGCCGTCGCGCAGGATCAGGCCGTTGTCCTGATCGGTCTTGAGGATCTGGTCGGCCCGGCCCTCGCTGCCCATGACCATCAGGCAGACGTTCGCGACGAGCTCGGGCGGCGCGATCATCTCGAACAGCCGGGCCGCGATCCTGCGGGTCAGCTCCGCGACCAGCTGGGTTATGTAGGGGATCTTGGTGCCGTGGCCATGCAGCAGCTGCACGAGCCTCGGCAGCTGCTCGCTCGCGGCGCGCAGGTCGTCGATGCTGCCGGCGCGCTCGACCTGCCGCCCGAGGATGTAGGACTGGCTGGACAGGAAGCTCAACAAGTCGACCTGCTCGAGCACGCCCCTGATCTCGCCGCGCTCCTCGACCACCAGCCGCTTGACCCCGTGCCGGGTCATCCGGAGCAGGGCATCGGCCAGCCGCTCCTCGGGCGCGATGGTCACGAGCTCCCAGGTCGCGATCTCGCCGACCGGGGTGTCGACCGGCCGCCGCTCGAGGACCACCGCGTCCCGCATGTCGGTGCCGGTGACGATGCCGGTGCTCCCGCCCTCGCGCACCAGCAGCGAGGCCGCCCTGTTGGCCTTCATGAGGCCCGCGGCGTCGAACACCGAGGTCGCGGCGTCGACGTAGAGCGGCGCCTGCACGTAGGCCTCGCGCACCCTCGCCATCATCGCCGGCTGCAGCTCGCGGATCGTCTGGCGCGCCGCCAGCGCCTCCAGCCGGAGCGAGAGGTCGCGGTAGAAGAACTCGGCGAACGCCTTGTTGTTGGCGGTGAGCTCGAGCAGCTCGTCGACCGGCAGTGCGTAGCAGATCGCCTCCTCCTCGACCACGAGATCGAAGCGGCATCTGCCCTCGACCAGCAGGCCGGTGTCGAAACAGTCGTGCGGCCCGTAGACTCGCGTGACACCCGCGCCGTCGACCTCGCGCACGGCGCCCTTGATCACGATGTAGAAGGCGTCCGGGACCTCGCCCGCCCGGAGGATGAGCTCGCCTTCCCGGAAGAACCGGACGTCCAGGCTGGCCTTGAAGCGCTCCGTCTCCGGTCCGGTCAGCCGGTCGAACGGCGGATGGGTGAAGTCGAACGCTTTGGCCAAGAATTGTCTCCGGGCGCCGCGGGAACGCCCCGGGACTCCGACCCCCGGGGCGTCGCCGTCGAGCGGCGGAGCGCTCAGTGCGCGGCGGCGGCCGCCGCCCCGAGGCCGGTCTGCGAGCGCACGTACTGCGCCTCGAACGCGTCCTCCTCGAGCTTGGCGGTCCGGCTGTGGTCGAGCAGCGAGAACACCCAGATGCCGAGGAAGGCCGCGGCCATCGAGAACAGCGCCGGGTCCTTGTACGGAAAGATCGCGGTCTTGTAGCCGAGCACCGCGACCCAGACCGTGGGCGACAGGATCACCAGCACGACCGCCGTGATCAGGCCGAGGAAGCCGCCGTAGAACGCGCCGCGGGTGGTGAGCCTTTTCCAGTACATCGAGAGCAGCAGGATCGGGAAGTTGCAGCTCGCCGCGACCGCGAACGCGAGCCCGACCATGAACGCGATGTTCTGCTGCTCGAACAGGATGCCGAGCCCGATCGCGACGATCCCGAGCACGATGGTCGCGATCCGCGACACCCGCACTTCCTGCATCTCGGTCGCCCGGCCGCGGGCGAACACCGAGGCGTAGAGGTCGTGGCTGACCGCGGACGCGCCGGCGAGCGTCAGCCCGGCGACGACCGCGAGGATGGTCGCGAACGCTACGGCCGAGATGAAGCCCAGGAACAGGCTGCCGCCGACGGCATCGGCGAGGTGGATGGCGGCCATGTTGTTGCCGCCGATCAGCTTGCCGGCCGGGTCGAGGAAGGCCGGGTTGGCCATCACGAGCGTGATCGCGCCGAAGCCGATGATGAAGGTCAGGATGTAGAAGTAGCCGATGAAGCCGGTCGCGTATAACACCGAGCGCCGTGCCTGCTTGGCATCGGGCACCGTGAAGAACCGCATCAGGATGTGCGGCAGGCCGGCGGTGCCGAACATCAGCGCCAGCCCGAGCGAGATCGCCGAGATCGGGTCGCCGACCAGGCCGCCCGGCGCCATGATCGCCTGGCGCTTGGGATGGGCCGCGACCGCGCTTGCGAACAGTGCCTCGAAATTGAAGCCGAAGTGCCAGAGCACGGCCAGCGCCATGAAGGTCGCGCCGGTCAGCAGCAGGCCGGCCTTGATGATCTGCACCCAGGTGGTCGCGATCATGCCGCCGAAGGTGACGTAGAGGATCATCAGGACGCCGACGATCACGACCGCGTAGATGTACTTGAGGCCGAACAAAAGCTCGATCAGCGTGCCGGCGCCGACCATCTGCGCGATCAGATAGAACGCGACCACGGTCAGCGAGCCGATCGCGGCGAGCGATCGGATCGGGGTCTGCTGCAATCGGTAGGACGCGACGTCGGCGAATGTGTACCGGCCGAGATTGCGCAGGCGCTCGGCCATCAGGAACAGGATGATCGGCCAGCCGACCAGAAAGCCGATCGAGTAGATCAGGCCGTCGAAGCCGGACGCGAACACGAGGCCCGAGATGCCGAGGAAGGACGCCGCCGACATGTAGTCGCCGGCGATCGCGAGACCGTTCTGGAACCCGGTGACACCGCCGCCGGCAGCATAGAAGTCGGCGGCCGAGCGCGTGCGCTTGGCGGCCCAGTAGGTGATGACGAGCGTGGCGGCGACGAACACGAAGAACATCACGATCGCCGCGACGTTGACCGGGCGCTGAGGCGCGCGGGGGACGGCCTCGGCCGCGGCGGCAAGCCCCGGGCAAAGGAGTGCTGGCGCCCCCGCCGCGAGTGCCAGCGCCCTGATCGTGCGCGTCATTTCGAGGTCTCCAGGATCTCTTGGTTCAGGGCGTCGAACTCGGTGTTGGCCCGCCGGACATAGAGGCCGGTCAGCACGAAGGCGGCGACGATGATCAGGATCCCGACCGGGATCCCGACCGTGGTGACGGCGCCTTCCGAGAGCGGTACCCCGAGCAGGCCGGGAGCGAAGGCGACCACCAGGATGAAGCCGTAGTAGATCGCGAGCATGATGATCGAGAGCGTCCAGGCGTACCGGCTGCGCCGCTCGACCAGCTCGACGAACTTGGGATTGCTCCGGATCCGCGCGTAGGCCTGATCCTCCATGCGAGACTCCCCGATCCGCCGGCGCCCGAGGCGAACGCCGGACATGGCAACTCGAGCTCTGCCGGCAGCCGACCCGCCCGTGCGACCTGCGGGCGGCCACCGGCACCGCCGGCCACCGACGACGGCGGGACGTGCCGCATCAGGGTACCGGCGGCGCCGCCCCGCATTGACGGAAATCAAAGCACGAGACTATGCGGTGTCGGCATTCCCCGAAACGCCTGATCGGCATATAGCACAACCCGATCGCAGACAACCGGGTCAGGACAGCTTCAGGCCGGAGGCGGACGGGGGCGATCGACCAGGCGCGTCTCCGCCCGGGATCACGGCAGCTCCCCTGCGAAGGCGTCGAGCAGGCCGGCCCACGCGTTCGGGCCATCCAGCACCTTGAACATGTCCTCCGCCGCCGGACCGTACCCGTCGAGGCGGTGCTCGAGCTCGATCAGCGTGCCCTCGCCGTCGGCGACGAAGCGCAGCTCGAGCTCGGTGACGAGGTCGGGATCGAAGCGCCATTGCGGCGTCAGCTGCCAGGCGAGCAGCAGCCGGCCGGGCGGCTCCCAGGCCAGAACCCTGCCCCAGTCGCATTCGCTGC
>DATAOG010000011.1:0-4464 GCA_036265855.1 Geminicoccaceae bacterium
GGGGCATCCGGTCACGGCCGGCGGCTGAGCGGCGGCGAGCGGTCGCGATATTCGGGTCCAGGGCGCCGCGGCGACGCCGCTCCGACCGGGCTTCGGGCGGTCCCGACCCGCCCCGAGGCGGTGAGCCGCTCACGCGTAGTCGAGCGGCAGCGCGGTCGTGTATTTGATCTGCTCCATGGCAAAGCTGGAGCTGACGTCGGCCAGCTCGATCCGGGCGATCAGCTTCTTGTAGAAGCGGTCGTAGGCCTCGATGTCCGGGACCACGACCCGCAGCAGGTAGTCGACCTGGCCGCTCATCCGGTAGAGCTCGACCACTTCCGGCAGGTCGACGACCGCGGCCGCGAACCGTTCCAGCCAGTCGACGCTGTGCTGGCTGGTCCGTATGAATACGAAGGCGGTCGTGCCGACGTTCAGTTTCTTGCCGTCGAGCAGCGCCACCCGGGCGCGGATGACCTTCGCCTCCTCGAGCTTCTGAATGCGCCGCCAGCAGGGCGTCGAGGACAGGCCCACCCGATGCGCGATCTCGGCCACCGGCATGGCCGCGTCGGCCTGCAGACAGGCCAGGATCCGGCGGTCGGTCTGATCCAACGTCTCGCTACTCATGAGAAAATCATTCCTCCGTAGGCTATGACGACGCTCTACACATTCTAAACATCTCGTCCGAATAAGCAAATGGAGAAAAATTTTTCCATTTCGGCCGAATCGACGCGATTGCTCCCCGGGCCGCCGAAGGCTAGCTCTTGGAGAACCTTCGGCGCCTTCGGGTGGAGGTGAAAACGATGGGCGCACGGGCGGCCTCAGAGCGAAGCGTCGGTCGCGCAGCCGCTGGGCCGGCAGGCGGCCGGCCATGATCCCGATCGTGCTCGACCCGGACGTGACGCCGCTGGCTCTGGTCGGGCGCGGCGAGATTGCCTGCCGTCGGCTCGAGGCCCTGCTGGCCGGCGGCGCCGATCGCATCGCGGTGTTCTCCGACCGGGCTCCGGTAAGGCTCGCGGAACTCGCCCTCGAGCGGCTGCGGCGCCGGCTGCCGAGCCCGGCCGAGCTGGCCGAGTTCCGGGTCCTCTGGATCGCCGGTCTGCCGCTCCGCGAAGCCGCGGCTCTGGCCGCGCTCGCCAGAGGGCTGGGCGTGCTGGTCAACGTCGAGGACGTCAAGCCCTGGTGCGACTTCCACAACCCGTCGATCGTGCGCCGGGGCGATCTGTTGCTGACCGTCTCGACCAGCGGCCGGAGCCCGGGACTGGCGGCGCGCATCCGGCGCCAGCTCGCGCACAGCTTCGGCCCCGAATGGGCGCGGCGCCTCGAGCAGGTGTCGGACAAGCGTGCGGCCTGGCGCCGGACGCGGCGCGCCCCGGCCGAACTCGCCCGGCTGACCGATGCGCTGATCGACCGGCGCGGCTGGCTGCGGCGGCCGTCGCCAGGTCCGACCCGATGACCTTGCTCGACCATCTGGGCGATCTGCGCCGCGCCTACGGCCAGCTCGACGGCCTGGCGCTGCTGCGCAGCCTGTTGCGCGAGGGTCCGTTCCGGGGTCGGACGGCGCTGGTCTCCTCGTTCGGCGCGGAGAGCGCGGTCCTGCTCGACATGGTCGCGACGGTCGATCCGAGAACGCCGGTCATCTTCCTCGACACCGGCAAGCTGTTCGAGGAGACCCACGACTATCGCCAGGACCTGACGGCGCTGCTCGGGCTCGAGGACGTCCGCGTGGTCCGGCCGGAGCCCGCCGATCTCGCCCGCCATGACTCCGAGGGCGCGCTCTGGCGCCGGGATCCCGACCGCTGCTGCCATGTCCGCAAGACCGAGGTGCTGGAGCGGGCGCTCGCGGGCTTCGCCGCCTGGATCACCGGCCGCAAGCGCTTCCAGGGCGGGCTGCGGAGCGTCTTGCCGACGATCGAAGGCGAGCCCTCGAGCGGCCGGATCAAGCTCAACCCGCTCGCGCCCTGGTCGGCCGAGGACGTCGAGCGCTATCGGCTCTTGCGCAACCTGCCGGCGCATCCGCTGGTCGCCGACCGCTTTGCCTCGATCGGCTGCATGCCCTGCACCCGGCGGACAGCACCGGGGGAGCCGCCGCGCGCCGGCCGCTGGTGGGGCCTGGACAAGGCCGAATGCGGCATCCACGGGCCGGGAATCTAGCCGTGCCGGCGCCGGTCATCGCGCCGGAATTTGCGCCAGCCTCGGTCTGGCTGGTCGGCGCCGGGCCGGGCGATCCCGGCCTCCTGACGCTGAACGCGGCGCATGCGCTCGAGCTCGCGGACGTGATCCTGCACGATGCCCTGATCGCGCCCGAGATCCTGGCGCTTTGCGGGCCCGCAGCACGCCTCGAGCCGGTCGGTAAGCGCGCCGGCCGGCCGGGCGCGAAGCAGCTGCGGATCAACCAGCGCCTGATCGAGCTCGCCCGCGCCGGGCTGCGCGTCGTGCGGCTCAAGGGCGGCGATCCGTTCGTGTTCGGCCGCGGCGGCGAGGAAGCGCTGGCGCTCGCGGCCGCCGGCGTGCCGTTCCGGATCGTGCCCGGGGTCACCGCGGGTCTGGCGGCGCCCGCCTACGCCGGGATTCCGGCGACGCACCGGATGCGCGCGCGGTCGGTGGCCTTCGTCACCGGCCACGCCGCCCGGGGCGCCGAGCCGCGCGCGATCGACTGGCCGGCGCTTGCCCGAGGCGCCGAGACGCTCGTGCTCTACATGGGGCTGCAGCGCCTGCGCGAGGTCGCCGGCGCGCTGATGGCGGCCGGGCGCGCGCCCGAAGAGCCGGTCGCGATCCTGAGCGATGCGACCACGCCGCGCGCACGGCAGACGATCACGACGCTTGCCGGGGCGAGCGCGATCGGTGACGGGCAGGGGCCGACGCTGATCGTGATCGGCGGCGTCGTCGGGCTCGGCGCGCTGATCGGCCCCTGGCAGCAGACGGCGCCCGCGAGCATCGCCGGCGCGCCCGCCGACCGTTCCGCGGCCCAGCTCTGAGAGAGACGCTGATGTCCGGCTCCGCCCTGCCCATCCTGCCGGAAACCGCCCCCTTCCCGGCCGAGCACATCCGGGCGCTCAACGCCGTCATGGCCGAGACCAGCCTCGAGCAGCGCCACTGGCTGGCCGGCTTCCTCGCCGGGTACCATGCCGCCACGGCCCTGCCCGCGCCGGCGCCGCAGGCGGCTTTGCAGGCCAAGATCCCGCTGACCATCCTGTTCGCGACCGAGTCCGGCAACGCGGAGGGAGTCGCGGCCGAGGCCAAGAAGCTTGCCGCCCGGCAGGGCTTTGCGCCGAAGCTGGTCGACATGGCAGAGACCACGCCGGCCGAGGTCGCGAAGGTGCCGCATCTGTTGGTGATCGCCAGCACCTGGGGCGAGGGCGATCCGCCCGAGCGTGCAGCAGACTTCTACCGGGCGCTGATGGCCGAGGACGCGCCCCGTTTCGAGGGCGTCCGCTTCAGCGTGCTGGCGCTCGGCGATTCCAGCTACGTCAACTTCTGCGAGGTCGGGCGCCGGATCGATGTCCGCCTCGCCGAGCTCGGCGGCCTGCGCATCGCCGCGCGGATCGACTGCGATCTCGACTATGAGACGCCGGCGACGGACTGGACCAAGGGCACGCTCGATGAGCTGGCCAGGATCGCCGAGCCGGAGCCGGGGCCGAGCGAGCCGCGTCGCGGCGCCGTCATCCTCGACTTCGCGACGCCGGCCGCCACGCCCTCCTACGGCAAGGCCCATCCGTTTCCGGCCGAGATCACCGAGCTGATCAACCTGAACGGCAGCCGCTCGACCAAACAGACATTCCATGTGGAGCTGTCGCTTGCGGGCTCGGGGCTGATCTTCGAGCCGGGCGATTCACTAGGGATCAACGCCAGCAATGATCCGGCGATGGTCGAGGCGGTGCTGCGCGCGGCCGGGCTCGGCGCCGATCGAGATCTCGCCGCCCGGCTCGCGGGCGAGTACGACATCACGGTGCTCTCGAAGCCGGTGATGGAGGCGCTGGTGAACGTCAACCCGGCTCCGGGGCTGCGGCAGCTCCTCGAGGGCGACGGCTGGCGCGGCTATCTCGAGGGCCGGCAGGTCCTCGATCTGCTCGAGGATTTCCCCTGCGCGCTCGCGCCCGAGCAGCTGACCGGGCTCTTGCGCAGGCTGCCGCCCCGGCTCTACTCGATCGCCTCCTCGCTCAAGGCAACGCCCGAGGAGGCCCACCTCCTGGTCGGCCTCGTGCGCTACCAGAGCCACGGGCGCGAGCGGACCGGGGTCGCCTCCGGCCTGGTCGCGGAGCGCCTGCGCGTAGGCGACCGGCTCGAAGTCTACGTCAAGCCGAACAAGAACTTCCGCCTGCCCGAGAACCCGGACCGGCCGGCGATCATGATCGGGCCCGGCACCGGCGTCGCGCCCTATCGCGCCTTCCTCCAGGAGCGCCAGGCTCTGGGCGCCGGCGGCCGCAACTGGCTGATCTTCGGCGATCGCAACTACACTCACGACTTTCTCTACCAGCTCGACTGGCA
>DATAOG010000012.1:0-6227 GCA_036265855.1 Geminicoccaceae bacterium
TAACCCCTATCTCGACTTCATCACGGACGATATCGTCGACGGCTTTGCTGTCTTGGGTGAGCCGAAAGATCACATTGCCAAGCTGAAAACGCTGGAGAACGCCGGCATCACGCAGTTCAACCTGTATCTCGATAACGGCAATGAAGAGAAAATCATCGCCGACTACGGGAATACGATCATCCCTGCCATGACGTAGCGCGGAGTCAGGCTACGACCTCGGTCGAATCGCCTTATGAGTGCCGATCCTTTTCGATGACGGGCTTGAAGCTTGGGAGCCGGCGCAGATCCGGGGCCTGCGATTGCGACAGACGGCGATGCCCGCGCCTCGGGCAGGTATAGGGCTCGTTGGCCGACCAGCCCACATTACCGTTGTGAGACCGCCGCTGCCGAAGGCGTCGATCGATCCGTTTGCCCAGTTCAGACGGAACGGGAGGTCTGGACGGACGAGGCGGAGCGGGCCGTGCGCGGGCTTGGCGGTCGCTGCGACGGTCGGCCAGGCGTTCCACCGGTCCACATCAGCAGCAGATAGACGGCACCGCTGATGAACAGGCCGACGAACCAGGCGTAGCTGTAGGTCGTCAAGAAGAAAGTCGGGACGCCGTCTAGGGTCCCCGCCACGTGCAGGAAGCCGGGCAGGTTCGGCAGCACGCCCACGACGAGAGCGATCAGCGCCATCATGTTCCAGCCGTTACCGTAGCTGTACTGTCCGTCGGTCCGAAACAGATCGGCGAGGTCGAGCTTGGTCCGGCGCAGCACGAAGTAGTCGGCGATCAGGATGCCGGCGATCGGGCCGAGCAGAGCAGAATAGCCGATCAGCCAGCTGAAGATGAAGGTGTTCGCTTCCTCGACCAGGCGCCATGGGAAGATCGCGATCCCGATCGCGGCCGTGATGTAGCCGCCGATCTTGAACGAGATCTTGTTCGGCGCGAGGTTGGAGAAGCCGTTCGCCGGGGCGACGACGTTGGCGGCGAGGTTGGTGGTCAGGGTGGCGATCACCAGCGCGAACAGGGCGATCACCACGCCGACGCCACCCATCCGCCCGGCTAGTGAGATCGGATCCCAAATCGCTTCGCCGTAGATCACCACCGTCGCCGAGGTCACCGCGACGCTGATGAATGCGAACAGCGCCATCGGCACCGGCAGCCCGATCGCCTGACCCAAAAGTTGATCCTTCTGGCTCTTGGCAAACCGCGTGAAGTCCGGAATGTTGAGCGACAGGGTCGCCCAGAAACCGACCACGGCGGTGAGGCCCGGCCAGAAGACCGACCAGAACTGGCCCTCGCGCTCGCCACCCGCGACGAACTTCGAAGGGGTTGACAGCATCTCGCCGAAGCCTCCGGCCCTGATGTAGGCCCAGGCGAGCAGAATCAGGCCCATCAGAAGAAGGAAGGGGCTGCAAAAGTCTCGAGCCAGCGGATCGATTCCGTGCCGTGCGCGATGAACCAGACGTGCATCGCCCAGAAAAGGAAAAAGCACACAGCCTGGGCGACGTCGATGCCGAGGATGGGGAGCTCCGCGCCCACGAAGAAGTCGTTGGTCAGATCGTTCAGAATGACGTAGATCGCAGAGCCGCCGATCCAGGTCTGGATGCCAAACCAGCCGCACGCCACAAGGCCGCGCAGAGTCGCTGGCAGCTTGGCACCATAGATACCGAACGAGGACCGCAGAAGGACCGGAAAGGGAATGCCGTGCTTGGCGCCGGCATGTCCGATCAGGGCCATCGGGATCAGCACGATAATGTTGCCGAGGAACACCGTGAGCACCGCCTGCCATGAGGCCATGCCCTCGGCAACCAGGCCGGCAGCCAGAAGATAGGTCGGGACGCAGACCACCATCCCGACCCAGAGGGCGGCGATATTGATCCAGTCCCAAGTCCGCGCCTCCGGCGCCGCCGGCGCGAGGTCGGCGTTCCAGAGACTGTCGTCGACAGCGGCGAACTTCTGGCGCGCCACTCCGAATTCGTCGGCCGCGGCGGCATGTTCAGTCGTTATTGCCAAGGCTGTGACCCCTCTACGTGGGTTCTTCTTCGTGACGTCGGTGGCCGCCGACGGCAATCCAGATCTTGGAGGCCGTGCCTGGCTCGGCCAACTGAGTTCGTCGGTTGCTACGCATCGGCGAGGTGACTGATCAGCTCTTCGACCCTGCTCGCGCCCTGCGGCGCGACCAACCCGAACTCCGCCAGTAGTGGGCCGAGACCTTCGCGTCCCCCCAATTCTTCTCGACTTAGCGGCGGTCGGCAATGCAGGGGCCCATGCTCGCGCAGGCGCTCCAGTGCCGGCGAGGCGGTGCGGCCGGCCGCAAGCAGCATAACGGCTTCTGCTAGCGTGAGGCGCGTCCTGATCTTGGCATACTGGTCGTCCATCGTGAACCTCGCAGCGCGTCATAGGGATTGGGCGGAAGCAATCAGTTCTGGCTCGGGGCCGGAAGTGATCGCCCGCTTGCCGCCATCTGACACCGTTAGCTCACGAGCTATAGCAGCCTGCCACGTTCGACCTCGTCCGCCTGTGACCGCCAGCGCATGCGGTAGCAGGTGTGGTAACGGCCGTTGGCTTCTCTGGTCAAATCATTGAGTTAACGCAGCAATTGGTTTGAGCATGGCGGATGGGGTGGGATTCGAACCCACGAGAGGTTGCCCTCTGCCGGTTTTCAAGACCGGTGCCTTCAACCGCTCGGCCACCCATCCGGTCGCTGCCGCCGCGTTCGATTTAGGCCGGCTCGGCTCCGCCCGCAACGCGGTCAGCTTGCCTCGTGCAGGGGCGGCAACCATGCCGGCCCGGCCCGCGATCGAAGACGCGCCGCTGAACGGTGTTAGCGCTGCCGCGGCTCGCCCGAATCCAGGCCCGCCTGGGCCCCGCCTTTGCCGGGTCCGGGGCGATGCCTACCTAATCACCGGTCGATCGGTCCAGGAGTGCCTCGGGCGGCGCCGCCGCCGCGAGCAGCGGGATGGCGTGATGGAGCAGGAGGCCGCCCACGGCGGCTGTCGGGTCACCGTCGCCAACACCGGCCAGTGCTTCGAGTGCCGGGCGGGCGAGCTGATCCTGGACGCCGGCCTCGCGGCGGGGCTCCCCCTGCCGCACAACTGCCGGGGCGGGGCCTGCGGCACCTGCAAGTCGACCGTGCTGGAAGGCGCGGTCGACCACGGCTGGGTGATGAGCTTTGCGATCTCCGACGAGGAGAAGGCGGCCGGCAAGTGCCTGATCTGCCAGAGCCGGCCGCTGACGCCGACGCTCGTGATCCGAACCGACGGCGCGATCAGCGCGGCCGAGGCGGCCCCACCCGCGCCGATCGAGACGACCGCGACCGTGCTCGCCTCGGAGCCGCTGACGCCCTCGATCCGCCGGCTGGTGCTGGCGCTGGCACCCGAGGTCCGCTTCCGCTACCGGGCCGGCATGCACATCGAGCTGCGGACCCCCGGCGCCGCGAAGCCGCGCACCTACTCGATCGCGAGCGCGCCCGATGATCAGGGCCTGGCCCCGGACGGCCTGCTCGAGTTCTTCATCACCCGTCACGAGGGCGGCCGGGCGAGCGGCTGGCTGCACGCGCCTGAGCGGCTCGGCGCTCCGCTCCAGATCCACGGGCCCTACGGCACCTTCCGGCTGCCCACAGGCGTCGACGGGCCGGTGCTGTGCCTGGCCGGCGGTTCGGGCCTGGCCCCGCTGCTCGCGATCGTCCGTCGGGCGCTGGCGTCCGGCTTTGCCCAGCCGATCCGGCTGATCCTCTCGGTCCGCGACCGGAGCGAGGTGTTCGCGCTCGATGCGCTGCACGCCCTCGGCCGCCGTTGCCCGCGGGTCTCCTATGCCGTCACGTTGACCCGCGGCGGGACCGTCGAGCCGGCGACCGGCTGGCGGCAGGGCCGGGTCACCGCCTGGCTCGCGGACGAGCTGCCCGATCTGTCGGCCTGGCACGTGCTCGCGGCCGGCCCGCCCGGTTTCGTCGAGGCCGCCGTCGCCGCGGCCAGGAATCTGGGCGCGCTCCCGGATAGGATCCTGACCGACAGCTTCACCGCGACCGTTCCCTGAGCGGTCAGGACGCGCCGCCGACGATCCGATAGATCGCGCCGCCATGGTCGACCACGTAGACTTCGCCGGACGCGTCCTCGCCGAACGACGCGATCCTCAAGCCGGACTCGAGCAGCAGCACGATTTCGCCCTGGCGCAGGCCGAAGATCTCGCCGCTGCAGTAGTCGCCGAACAGATAGGTGCCGACCAGCCGGGGCATGGCCGCGCCGCGATAGACGTAACCGCCCGTGATCGAGCAGCGGCCGCGCTGATGCTGGTATTCCGCGATCGGCAGCCTGAGCTCCGGCCGTTCGCAGCCGCTGGCCGGGCGGTAGCAGGAGCGGCCCTCCATCCGTCGCCAGCCGTAGTTGCCGCCGCGCTCGACGACGTCGATCTCCTCGATCTGGTTCTGGCCGACGTCGGCAACCATGAGCCGCCGGTCCTGGCGGTCGAACGAGAACCGCCAGGGGTTGCGCAGGCCGAGCGCGTAGATCTCCGCCCGCCCGCCGCCGCCCGCGAACGGGTTGTCACGAGGAATCGCGTAGGGTTGCCCGTGGTCGACGTCGATCCGCAGGATCTTGCCAAGCAGCTCGTTCGGATTCTGGGCGCGATCGCCCGGGTCGCCGGCACTGCCGCCATCGCCGAGGCCGATGTAGAGATCGCCCTCGGGACCGAAGCCGATCATGCCGCCGTTGTGGTTCGGGAACGGCTGGGCGACCGTCAGCAGCACCCGCGGGTCCGGGTCGGCGCGGTCCGGGCGATCCGGGGCGGCATGCAGCTCCGCGATCACCGTGGCGCCGTCCGGCTGACGCGTGTAGTTCACGAACAACCGGCCGTTCCGGGCGAACTCCGGATGGAAGGCAAGCCCGAGCAGGCCGCGCTCGCCGCCGGATAGGACCTGATCGCCGAGATCCAGAAACGGCTGCTCGAGCAGCGCGCCGTTCTTGAGGATCAGGATCCGGCCGGCCTGCTCGACCACGAACAGGCGGCCGCTGCCGTCGCCAGCATCGGTGACGTAGAGCGGCTGGCTCAGGCCGTCGATCACCGGCCGCAGAGCGATCGCCCTTGCAGCGCCGGCGTCGCCGCCGATCAGGAAGGCCAGAGCCAGACCGCCGACCCCTCGCCATCCCATCCCGCCCTCCCGCAGCTCATCATGCCAAAGGCGTCATCTGTTCGGGCATCGCCGGAAGTCCAGATCGCGACCTCGCCCAGCCGCAACCTCGGGCCGAGGCCGCGGTCGCCCGCGAGCTCCGCACTCGGCGCTGGGCAGCGCAGGACAAAAGAAGCTATCTGGATGACTTCGAGACATCGCGAGCATGGGAGGGCAGGGGATGGATCTCGGGCTGGCTGGCAAAAAGGCGATCATCACCGGCGGCAGCAAGGGCATCGGGCGGGCGATCGCGGAGACGCTCGCGGCCGAGGGCTGCCACGTCGCGATCTGCGCGCGCGGCGAGGGCGGCGTCGCGGCCGCGGTCGAGGCGCTCAAGGGCAAAGGCGTCAAGGCGTTTGGCCGGGCGCTCGACGTCACCGATCGCGATGCCCTGCTCGGCTGGGTGGAGGCAAGCGCCAAAGAGCTCGGCGGCCTCGACATCGCGGTCGCGAACGTCAGCGCGCTGGACATGAACCGGACCGATGATGCGTTCCGGCACGAGTTCGAGGTCGACCTTCTGCACACGGTGCGCACGGTCGATGCCGCGCTGCCGCACCTCGAGCGCTCGGACGCGGGCGCGATCGTCGTGATCTCGAGCGTCTCGGGCCTCGAGTTCGACTTCACGAGCCCGGCGTACGGCACCTTTAAGGCGGCGCTCGTGCACTATGCCTCGCGGATGGCGAGCGAGCTCGCGCCCAAGCACATCCGGGTCAACAGCGTCTCGCCCGGCAACACCTACTTCGAGGGCGGCATCTGGCAGCACATCGAGCGTAACCTGCCCGATCTGTTCAAGGAGGCGATGAGCAAGAACCCCTGGGGCCGGATGGCGACTGACCAGGAGGTCGCGAACGCCGCGGTGTTCCTGGCGAGTCCGGTGTCCAGCTTCACGACCGGGGTCAACCTCGTGGTCGACGGCGCGCTCACCCGACGGGTGCAGTACTAGCCGGCGGCCGCCCAGCTTCCGAGCTGACCGCTGTCGACCCGGACGATCGCCGGGCCCTCGGCGCCATAGAAGAAGCATCGGCGCTCCCGATCGGTGCCCTTTGCCGCCGGCGCGATCATCCGGCGGAACACCAGAT
>DATAOG010000013.1:0-6507 GCA_036265855.1 Geminicoccaceae bacterium
CGCAATCCGAACTACTGGAAGGAAGGGCGCGCCCATGCCGATTCGGTCGAGACGCTGGCGATCAACGACCTGACGGCGCGGACCAGCGCGCTCCAGACCGGCGCGGTCGACTTCATCAACCGCCTCGACCCCAAGACCTTCGGGCTGTTGAAGCGCATGCCCGGCATGCAGGTGTTCGACGTGCCAAGCGCCGGCCACTACACGTTCCCGATGCGCTGCGACAGCAAGCCCTTCGACAACAACGACCTGCGGCTCGCGCTCAAATACGGCATCGATCGCGAGGACGTGGTCAAGAAGATCCTGCGCGGCTACGGCAAGCTCGGCAACGACCATCCGGTGCCGACGTTCGATCCGTTCTACGCCGCCGACATTCCGCAGCGGCCCTACGATCCGGACAAGGCGAAGTTCCACTTCGGCAAGTCGGGGGTAAGCGGGCCGATCACGCTCTCGATCGCGGATGCCGCGTTCACCGGCGCGGTCGATACCGCGACGCTGTACAAGGAGCACCTCGCCAAGGCCGGGATCACGCTCAACGTGCAGCGCGAGCCGTCCGACGGCTACTGGTCGAACGTCTGGATGGTGAAGCCGTTCTGCGGCTCGTACTGGGGCGGCCGGCCAACCGCCGACCTGATGATGTCGGTCGCCTACCAGTCGGATGCCGCCTGGAACGAATCGTTCTGGCGGCGGCCGGACTTCGACAAGCTCTTGAAGCAGGCGCGCGCCGAGCTCGACACCGGCAAGCGCAAGCAGATGTACCACGACCTGCAGATGATGATCTCTGAGGACGGCGGCGAGATCATCCCGATGTTCAACAACTTCCTGTTCGGCGCGCGCCAGAACGTCGGCGGGTTCGTGCCGGCGCCGGTGCTGACCGGGCTGCGCTGCGCGGAGCAGCTCTACTTCACGTCCTGAGGCCCCCGCCGATGTCGGGCCTGTTGCGGCTGATCGCCCAGCGCTTGGCGCTGGGCATCGGCACGCTGTTCGTGGTCTCGGTCCTGATCTTCGCGGGCACCCAGCTGCTGCCCGGGGACGTCGCCCAGGCGATCCTCGGCCAGAGCGCCACGCCCGTGGCGGTAGCCGCGATCCGCAAGGATCTCAACCTCGACCGTCCGGCGGTCGTCCGCTACGGCGAGTGGCTCGGCCACTCGCTCGAGGGCGAGCTTGGCACCTCGCTCGCCAACCGCGAGCCGATCACGCAGATGATCTCGGGCCGGCTCGGCAACACGCTGTTCCTGGCGGCCGCGGCGGCGCTGGTGGCGGTGCCGGTTGCGATCCTGCTCGGGCTGGTCGCCGCCCGCTTCCGCGAGACCTGGCTGGACAAGACGATCTCGATCGTGACGCTGTCGGCGATCTCGATGCCGGAATTCTTCATCGGCTACATCCTGATCTTCATCTTCGCGGTCAAGCTGCTCTGGGCGCCCTCGATCGCGAGCGTCTACGAGGGCATGGGGCTCGGCGAGAAGCTCGGCGCGGTCGCGC
Source organism: Geminicoccaceae bacterium (assembly GCA_036265855.1). GTDB lineage: Bacteria > Pseudomonadota > Alphaproteobacteria > Geminicoccales > Geminicoccaceae > DATAOG01. The sequence continues at coordinate 1,480 of DATAOG010000013.1, forward strand.
TCCCGGTCGCGACGCTGGCGCTGGTCGTGATCGCGCACATGATGCGCATGACCCGCGCCGCGGTGATCAACGTGATGGCGAGCCCCTACATCGAGATGGCCGAGCTCAAGGGCGTCTCGCGCTCGCGGATCATCTTCCGGCACGCGCTGCCGAACGCGCTCTCGCCGATCATCAACGTCGTCGTGCTCAACCTCGCCTACCTCGTGGTCGGGGTCGTCGTGGTCGAGGTCGTGTTCGTCTATCCGGGCATGGGCCAGCTGATGGTCGATGCGGTCGCCAAGCGCGACGTGCCGGTGGTCCAGGCCTGCGGCCTGATCTTCGCTGCGACCTACGTGCTGCTGAACCTGACCGCCGACATCCTCTCGATCGTCGCCAACCCGCGGCTGCGGCACCCGAGGTGAGCCGATGCGCGGGATCTCGGTCAGCACGATCGTGGGGTTCGCGATCATCCTTTTGTTCGCGCTGACGGCGCTGTTCGGACCGCTGCTCGCGCCCTATGGCGAATCCGAGGTCGTCGGCGACGTCTGGGAGCCGTTCTCGGCCCAGTTCCCGCTCGGCACCGACAGCCTCGGGCGGGACGTCCTGACCCGGCTGCTCTACGGCGCCTCGCGCACGATCGGGGTGGCGCTCGCGGCGGCGCTGCTGTCGTTCGCGATCGGCATGTCGCTGGGCTTCCTCGCGGCCGTGGTCGGCGGCTGGATCGACCATGCGCTGAGCCGCGCGATCGACATCCTGATGGCGATCCCGACGCTGATCTTCGCGCTCGTGGTGCTCTCGGTGCTGCCGCCGTCGGTGATCGTGCTGGTGCTGGTGATCGCGATCCTCGATTCCACCCGGGTGTTCCGGCTGTCGCGGGCGGTCGCGATGGACGTGGCGGTCATGGACTTCGTCGAGGTCGCGCGCCTGCGCGGCGAGCGGCTCGGCTGGGTGATCACCCGCGAGGTCCTGCCCAACACGCTGCCGCCTCTGATCGCGGAGTTCGGGCTCCGCTTCTGCTTTGCCTTCCTGTTCCTCAGCTCCTTGAGCTTCCTCGGCCTCGGCATCCAGCCGCCGGCGGCCGACTGGGGCGGCATGGTGCGCGACAACGCGAACGCGATCAGCTTCGGCCTGATCGTGCCGCTGATCCCGGCGGCCGCGATCGCGATCCTGACGATCGGCGTCAACCTGGTGGTCGACTGGCAGCTGCGCCGGTCCTCGACCGCCAGGCGGAGGGCCTGAGATGAGCCTGCTGCTCGAGATCTCCGATCTGCGCATCCAGGGGCAGAGCGAAGGCCGGGACTGGGTCGAGCTGGTCAAGGGCATCTCGCTCGAGCTCGAGACGGGCGAGGTCCTGGGCCTGATCGGCGAATCCGGCGCCGGCAAGTCGACGATCGGGCTTTCAGCACTCGGCTACGCCCGTGAGGGCTGCCGGCTCGCCGCCGGCTCGATCCGGCTCAACGGCGAGGAGCTGCTCGGGGCGGCGCACGAGCGGCTGCGCGAGATCCGGGGCGTGCGCGTCGCCTACGTCGCGCAGTCGGCGGCCGCGGCCTTCAATCCGGCGCACCGGCTGAACGCGCAGGTGACCGAAGCCGCGGTCCGGCACGGCATCATGGCGGCCGAGCCGGCGCTTGCCGAGGCCAAGCGCCTCTATGCGAAGCTGCGCCTGCCGGATCCCGATCGCTTCGGCGAGCGCTATCCGCACCAGGTCTCGGGCGGCCAGCTGCAGCGTGCCATGACCGCGATGGCGATGGTCGCGAGGCCGCAGCTGATCGTGTTCGACGAGCCGACCACGGCGCTCGACGTCACGACCCAGATCGAGGTGCTGGCGGCGATCAAGGATGCGATCCGGGACGAAGGCACGGCGGCGCTGTACATCACCCACGACCTCGCGGTCGTGGCGCAGATCGCCGACCGGATCATGGTGCTGCGCTACGGCGAGCTGGTCGAGGAAGGCCCGACCCGCCAGATCCTCTACGAGCCGCAGGCGGACTACACCCGGGCGCTGGTCAACGTCCGGCGGGTCGAGCTCAACAAGGAGCACCACGCCTCCGGCCTGGCGGCGGCCGAAGTCGAGGGCGTCACCGCGCTCTATGGCCAGTTCGTGGCGCTCAAGGACATCTCGGTGCGCGTCGAGCCCTCAACCACGCTCGCCGTGGTCGGCGAGTCCGGCTCCGGCAAGTCGACGCTCGCCCGCGTCATCACCGGCCTCTTGCCGCCGACCACGGGCGAGATCCGTCTGCGCGGCGAGCGGCTGCCGGCCCGGCTCAAGGACCGCACCAAGGACCAGCTGCGCCGGCTGCAGCTGATCTATCAGATGCCGGACGTGGCGCTGAACCCGCGCCAGACCATCGAGGAGATCATCGGCCGGCCGCTGTCGTTCTACTTCGGCCGCAGGGGCCAGGAGCGGCGGCGCCGGGTCGAGGAGCTCCTGGACAGCGTCGAGCTGCCGAAGGCGTTCGCAAGGCGCTATCCGTCCGAGCTGTCGGGCGGCCAGAAGCAGCGGGTCTGCATCGCCCGGGCGCTCGCCGCCGAGCCCGAGGTGATCATCTGCGACGAGGTCACGAGCGCGCTCGACGCCCAGGTCGCCGACGGCGTGCTCCGTCTTTTGCTGCGCCTGCAGGCGGAGACCGAGATGTCGTACCTGTTCATCACCCACGATCTTGCGACCGTGAAGGCGATCGCCGATTCGATCGTGGTCATGCACCAGGGCCGGGTGGTCGAGCAGGGCGCCAAGCACGAGGTGCTCTCGCCGCCGCACGACCCCTACACCGAGCTTCTGCTGTCCTCGGTGCCGGAGATGGAAATCGGCTGGCTCGACCGCACGCTGGCCGGACGCGCGGCCAAGAAGTCGCGCGGCGAGCTGGTCCTGGACAGCGCGGACCGCTGACGCGACTCGTCGGCAGGAGACGGTCGGCGCCGACGCCGGCCGGAGCGGCGATCGCGCGCGTCAGTCCTCGCCGAACTCGATCCGGTCCATGTCCTCGTCGGAAAAGCCGAAATGGTGGCCGATCTCGTGGATCAGCGTGTTCCGGACGATCGCCGTCAGCGGCTCTTCGGTCTCGGACCAGTAGTCGAGCAGCGGCCGGCGGTAGAGGAAGATCATGTCGACGTCGTTGCGCGGAGCATCGAACCCCGAGCCCCGGCCGACCGGCACGCCATGGTAGAGGCCGAGCAGGTCGAACGGGCTCTCGATCTCGAGTTCGCTGAGCGTCCGGTCGTCGGCGAAGTCCTGGACCCGGACGACCACGCCCCCGATCAGGCCGCGGAACGGCTCCGGCAGCTCCTCGAGCACCGCCTGACCCAGCCGCTCCAGATCGGCGGCCGAGGGCGGCCGATCGAAAATTCTCCCGGAACCGACCGCTCGAGCCATCGTCTATCCCAGAGAGCACGCAGGGAGATCGATCATGACGGCAACCTCCGGCAAGCTCACGGGCCTCGCACGCGAGCAGGCGATCGCCGAGCTCGACGGCTGGCAGGACGTGCCCGGCCGCGACGCGATCAGCAAGACCTTCACCTTCGGGGACTTCAACACGGCGTTCGGCTTCATGGCCCGGGTGGCCCTCCAGGCCGAGAAGATGGATCACTATCCGCAATGGTCCAACCTCGACAAGACGGTCCAGGTCACGCTCTGCACCAAGGACGCAGGCGGCCTCACCGATCGCGACATCGAGCTCGCGAGGGCCATGGACGGGTGCGTCGCAAAGCCGGTTTGAGTCTCACTGCGGCGCCATGCGGATCGCGCCGTCGAGGCGGATGACCTCGCCGTTCAGCATCGGGTTGTCGAGGATCTGGCGGACCAGCAGGGCGTACTCCTCGGGCCGGCCGAGGCGCCTGGGGAACGGCACGGCTGCCGCGAGCGACTGCTGGACCGCCTCCGGCAGGCCGCGCAGCATCGGGGTCTCGAAGATCCCGGGCGCGATCGTCATGACGCGGATGCCGTGGCGGGCAAGCTCGCGCGCCGCCGGCAGCGTCAGCGCCGCGATCCCGCCCTTGGACGCGGCGTAGGCCGCCTGGCCGATCTGGCCGTCGTAGGCGGCGACCGAGGCGGTGTTGACGATCACGCCGCGCTCGCCGTCCGCCTGCGGCTCGAGCGCCGCCATGTCGGCCGCGGCGAGCCGGAGCAGGTTGAAGCTGCCGATCAGATTGACCTCGATCACCCGGGCGAAATCGGCGAGCGCCATCGGGCCGCTCCGGCCGACGATCCGGGCGGCGGGCGCAATCCCGGCGCAGTTGACCAGGATCCGGGCCGGACCGTGCGCGGCCTGGGCGGCGGCGACCGCCTGCTCGGCGCCGGCCGCATCGGCGACGTCGCAGCCGAAGCCCTGGCCGCCGAGCCGGCCGGCGGCTTCGGCCGCCTTGCCGGCATCGACGTCGAGCAGCGCGACCCGGGCGCCGGCGGCCGCCAGCATCTCGGCGGTCGCGAGCCCGAGCCCCGAGGCGCCGCCGGTGACGATCGCTGCCTGGCCCTCGATCCGCATGCCCGCCTCCGCTGCCGCTGCCGCGCCTCTTGCCTAGCCGATCGCGCCAGCCGGCGGCAAGAGCCGGCCGGCTTGCGAGGCTTGCCGGCCGCCCCGCAAATGACCAACTTGTAGAGCGCCATGGACGCCACCCGCGAGATGCTCCCCATCCAGCTGCCGGTCGCCTATCGGCCGCCGGACGAGCGCCGCTTCTGGGCCAAGCTCCGGCGCGTGCTGACCCGGATTCCGTTTGCCGAAGACCTGGTGGCGGCCTATTACTGCGCGCTCGACCGCGACACGCCGGCCTACGTTCGCGCCGTGCTGTGCGGCGCGCTCGCCTACTTCCTGCTGCCGACCGACATGGTGCCGGATTTTCTGGCCGGAATCGGGTTCACCGACGACGCCTCGGTGCTCGCGGCTGCGCTCGCCGCGGTCGGCCGCCATCTCCAGCCCAAGCACCGGACGCAGGCGCGCCAGCGCCTGGAGCGCTTCGCAGCCTGAAGCGGCGCGCCCGGGCGCAATCCGTCAGCCCCGCTCGAGGATCGGCCTGTATCGGCCGCGCCTTCTGTGCTTTACTGCCGGCCTCAGCGCG
>DATAOG010000014.1:0-2124 GCA_036265855.1 Geminicoccaceae bacterium
AGGCACGTAGGGAAAGCCGGTCGGCCCGCGCGCCAGCGCGCTCTCCACGAGCAGGAGGTCCGGCAGCCGGAGGACCGCGACCGCGGCCCGGGTGATCGTCCCCGCCTGCTCGAAGGCGATGTCGATGCCGGCCACGAGGGCGACCCTGCCATAGCGGTCGCTCTGCTCGACCTGCTCGGCGAGCCTCAGCTGCAGATCGCGCGCCGCGGCCGGAGCCAGGTTCCAGGGATGGCAATGCGCGGGCGTCAGGGGCACGGCCGCCGCTCGCGCGCGAGCCCGATGATGCGCAGCGTCTCCGACCAGAGCCCGAGCCGCGGCAGCTCGTCGAGACCGAACCAGCGCGCATCGGCGGCGTCGCCGCCGGGCCGGAGCTCGGACCCCGGCGCCTCGGCGCCGAAATCGATCAAGGTGTAATGATAGCGCACGCGCTCGCCGTCGCGCTCGATCAGGTCGACGACCGCGAGCACCTCGCCGACCTCGATCGCAAGCCCGGTCTCCTCGAGGACCTCGCGGCGCGCGGCCTCGGCCACGGTTTCGCCGAGCTTCTGGGCGCCGCCCGGCAGGCTCCACTGGCCGGGCCGCGGGGGCTTGCCGCGCCGGATCAGCAGCACGCGATCGCCGTGCCAGACCACGACCCCGACGCCGATCAGCGGCCGCGGCGGGTACTCACGGGGCGAGCTCATGGCGAGGATCCAGGCGGCGGCACCGGCGGGTGGCCGGGTCTAGAGGAACAGAGTCAGCACGCCGGTGTAGCCGTACAACCGATCGTGGTAGATCTCGCCGCTGGTGAACAGGCCGGCCAGCGGCACCGGTCCGAGCGCCGCCTCGATCATCTTGAGCTCGGCCGAATCGGGGCCGAACATATGGGCGCCGCGGGCGATGCACGTGTGGTAGAGCGCGCCGCGGATCGGCCGGCCGTTGGCCCGGGCGCAAAGATCGGCCAGCATCCGGCGCAGGTCGGCCTGCGCCGCGGCGCCGTCGCGCTTGACGAAGAACAGGGGCTCGCCGCGGCGCAGCTCGGCACCGAGCGCGATCGACCTGCGCCTGGCGTCGATCGCGAGCAGCGGCCGGACCTGGTAGTCGGCGCGATCCGAGCCGGGCAGAGGGATCGCGGCATGGATGTAGCCGGCGATCCGCTGCGGCCTGCGCGCCAGGACCTCGCCGACTTCCTCCTCCAGCACCGCGACCGCCGGCCGGCCGTCGATCGCCAGCACCCAGGGGCCCTGGCTCGCGGTCACCTCGTGGGCCGGACCGATCGGGGTGCAGCCCTGGGAGAGGCCCGTGATCAGCGGCACCTCGGCGCTTATCAGGACGCCGGAGATGCCGCCCTCGGTCGGCCGACCGGCGATCTGCAGCGGCGAGTCCCTGGCCGACGTCAGGCCGCCGACCAGGAAGGCCCCCATGCTCGCGCTCAGCCGGGCGACCGTCTCGGCCACGCCGCCGTGGCGCGGATCGCCGTGGACCACGCCGAAATGATGGCCGTCGCCCGCCCGGCGGGCGGGCCGCCAGTCGCGATCGATCGCGCCGTCGCGCAGGCCGTCGAACACGCGGAAGCTGGTCTCGGGCAAGCTCCCGACCAGGGCCACGACCGCGCCGTTGCCCATGTATTCCTGACCGGTACCGCAAACGCCGGCACCGCCGGTCCCGACCCAGTCGCGCACGCCGGTGGCCTCGACCAGGCGCGCGACGATCAGATCCAGCGCCTCGGCCAGAGGGTCGCTGGCGTAGACGAACCCGAGATTGGTCGCCGCCGGCAGATCGGCCAAACCATCGATGCAGGCCAGGCAGGCGCGATGCCAGTCGCTGCCGCGCCCCTGGACCGCGCGGAAAAGCTCCATCGGAAGTCTCTCCAAGCCGCCCCTGAGGTAGCCCACGCCGGCGGGAAAGCCAATCCTGCAGCGGAATCAACTATGAGGCGATATTTCTCTTGACGAACATTTCAGAAACGTTCAAAGTACGGTCAACGTTGGTCATGCGCGGGTGACTCCACGGCATAGCCAGCGTTGAGTGATGAGGTGGGACCCTCGGGGGTCGTCCGATCGGGCGACCCCCAGCGGGCTCGAACGCCGCTCGAGCTCGCTCCGAACGGCAGCGCTGAGTTGCCGAGGGACAACGGCTGCGGTC
>DATAOG010000015.1:0-5195 GCA_036265855.1 Geminicoccaceae bacterium
AACAGTCGCCCCGCAACTGCGGCTGGCGCCGTCAGACATCGCGAGCTCGATGTTGTGGTGGGTTGATCAGCGGCCGGGCGCTATGGTGGACTACGGTGGCTACCGATCTTAGTTCAAAGCTGCGGCATGGGAACGCCCCGCCTGCCGATCTGGCGATGCCGATGACGCTCAGCCGATGGACGCGCGGGCAGCTTCGCGTGATCGCGGCGGTCGCGGCGATCGGCGCCGTAATCGGCATCATCAATTCCTGGCTGTTGAGCCAGATCGGGCGCTATCCTTACGACTTCGCCGAGTTCGAGAATGCCGTGCGCAACGGGCTCACGGTCGGCGGCGCGCTTGCGGCGCTCGATCTCCTCTACGTCCAGGCTCGCCCCGGCGCCTGGCTCCGGCGGCAGGGGTTCGCGCGCGGCATCCTGATCCGCGCCGGCCTGTTCACAGCGCTGATCGTCGCGGTGTTCGCGCTCAACCGCGCGGTCTACGGCTGGCTGCACGGCTTCGAGCGCGCCGGCCTCCACTATTTCGGGCGGCCGCTGGTGCGGGACACAGGCTTTACCTTCATCGTGTTCCTCGCGGTCTCGGCGATCCTGCAGATGCGCCGGGTGATCGGCGGCCGGACGCTCACCAATCTTTTGCTCGGGCGCTATCACCAGTCGGTGCGCGAGGAGCGGGTGTTTCTGCTGGTCGACATCAAGGGCTCGACCCCGATGGCCGAGCGGCTCGGCGACGAGCGGGCCCATGCGGTGATCACGACGGTCTTTTTCGACCTCGACCGGCCGATCCTCGAGCACGGCGGCGAGATCTACAACTACGTCGGCGACGAGCTGATCGCCTCCTGGCCGCTCGAGGATGGCATCCGGGACGCGCGCTGCCTGCGCTGCGCGATCGCGATCCGGGCGACGTTGGCACGTCTTGCCGGGCATTATCGGGCGCGCTTCGGGCTGCTGCCCGAGGTCCGGATCGTGCTTCACGCCGGCCCGGTCGTGATCGGCGAATGCGGCGACGCCAAGCTCCAGATCGTCTATCTCGGCGATACGCTCAACACCGCCGCCCGGATCGAGCAGGCGGCCAAGGAGCTCGGGCGCGACTGGCTGATCTCAGAGAGCCTGCTGGACCGGCTGCGCCTGCCGGCGGGCCTGCGCGCGGAGCCGATCGGCCCGACCCCGCTGCGCGGCCGTCAGCAGCGCCTCGCGCTCTACGCGCTGGAGCCCGCGGACCGGCCGAGCGGCGGCCAGGGCGCGGGGTCGGCGGCTGACCGCCGGGACCGCCTGCCCGCGGCTCCGCTCCTCCACGTTGAGCGGGATTAGGACCGGCATCTTGCGTGCGCTCGCATAGGTTGAGCCGATCGCTGACATGCACCGTAACTAAGACGAACCGGCTGGGTCGTGCCCCGATTCCGCGCATCTCGAGCGCCAAATCGCCTGGTTCGAGCCGCCAATCACTCGGTTCAGGACCCAAAACGGCCCTCGACCGCCGGAAGCTCTCGGGCATGCCGATGCCCCGACCGCCACCACGGTCAGGCGGCGCCCTGGACGTCGCGGCGGGGCTCGTACAGGCTCTCGAACAGCTCGCGGTGAGTGCGATAGATCACCGGCCGTTTGAGCTTCAGCGTCGGCGTCATCATGCCGTTCTCGATGCTGAACGGCTCCGGCATCAGCTTGAAGCGGCGCACCCGCTCGAGCACCGAGAGGCTCTGGTTGGCCCGCTTGACCGCCTGGCCGATCGCGCGCTCGAAACCCTCGTCCTCGGCAAGCCTCGCGAGGTCGTTCGGCAGCCCGTGCGCGCGCGCGTAGCTCCGGGCGAAGTCCGCGTCCGGCACCAAGAGCGCCACCAGATGCGGCCGGCGGTCGCCGTAGACGATCGCCTGGCCGACCTCCGGCTCGAGCAGCAGCACGCCTTCGACCCGCTGGGGCGAGAGGTTGTCGCCGCCCGAGTTGACGATGATGTCCTTCTTGCGGTCGGTGATCTGGATGAAGCCGTCGGCGTCGATCAGCCCGACGTCGCCGGTGTGCAGCCAGCCGTCCTTGAGCGTCTGGGCGGTCGCCTCCGGGTCGCGCCAGTAGCCCTGCATGACCGAGGCGCCGCGGATCAGGATCTCGCCGTCGTTGGCGATCTCGACCTCGATGCCCGGAATCGGCGGCCCGACCGTGTGCAACTTGATCTTCTGCGGGGTGTTGACGCTCACGACCGGCGCGCACTCGGTCTGGCCGTAGCCCTGGAAGACCGGCAGGCCGAGCGCGGTGAAGAACAGCCCGACCTCGTAGTTGAGCGGCGCGCCGCCCGAGACCAGCGCCTTGATCCGGCCGCCGAAGCGCGCCCGGGCCTGCTCGCGCACCAGCCGGTCGAGCAGCCGGTCGAGCAGGCGCTCGCCGGGCCCGAGCGCGCCCGGGCTCTGGTAGGCCTTGGACCCGAGCTCGACCGCCTTGTGGAACAGCCGGGGCTTCAGACCTTTCTGGCGGGCGACCGCGTTCAGGATGCGCTGGCGCATGACCTCGTACATCCGCGGCACGCAGGTCATGATCGTCGGACGCGCCTCGAGCAGGTTCGTGGCCAGCGTCTCGAGGCCGTCGGCATAGTAGATCTGGGCGCCGACCGCGAGCGGCAGGAACTGCCCGGCGGTGTGCTCGTAGGCGTGCGAGAGCGGCAGGAACGACAGGAACACCTCGTGCTCGTCGAGGCCGAGCATCGCGAGCGCCGCGGCCGAGCCGGCGACGTTGGCGAGCACGTTGCCGTGGCTCAGCATGACGCCCTTGGGCTTGCCGCCGGTGCCCGAGGTGTAGATGAAGCAGGCGGTATCCGCCGCCGACAGGCACCCAGCCGCATCGAGACCGGGATCGGGCAGCCGCTCGCCCTCGGCGAGCGCGTCCTGCCAGGCCAGCACCGGCAGGTTCGGCTGGCCGGCGGCCTCGAGCGGCTCGATGCTGACGATCAGCCGGACGGCCGGCGCGCCGGCGACCGCCGGCAGCAGCTGCCTGGCCAGCCGGTCGTTCGAAACCACGGCCGCGGCCGCAGCGCTGTGCTCGAGCAGGTAGGCATGGTCGCGAACCGTGTTGGTGGTGTACGCCGGGACCGTGATCGCGCCCGCGGTCATGATCGCGAGGTCGGCGATCAGCCATTCCGGGCGGTTCTCGGCGACCAGCAGCACCCGATCGCCCGGCGCGATGCCGCGCGCGTGCAGCACGCGGGCGAGCAGGCGCGCCTCGCGCGCCACCCGCTGCCAGGACCAGGGCCGGTAGGTTCCGTCGCGCTTCAGCCAGAGGAAGGGCCGCTCGCCGCCCCCGCGCGCCGTCCGCTCGAACAGCTCGACCAGGTTGGAACCAAGCTCCGGGGCCGACATCGCCTCTCCCGGCCATCGCCGCTCCGGCGCGACGATCGCTTGCCCAAGCCTGGGATCAGCCGGCGCCGGCCCATTCAACGGTCGCGAACAGATAATGGGATTCAGCTGGATTGACCAGGGGTGGTGCATATATCTCGGGGGTCCGCAACGGGAGCACGTGAATGATCCAGGCCTGCAACCAGGCCGCGCCGGCGGGCGCGGCGGCTGCCAGCGCGCCGCTGCCGGAATGGGATCTGGGCGATCTGTACGCCTCGCCCGATGCGCCGGAGGTCGACCGCGACCTGCGGGCGGCGCTCGAGGCCGCGCGCGCGCTCCAGGCGGAGTACAAGGGCAGGCTCGGCGAGCTCGACGGCGCGGCGCTGGCGGCGCTGATCGAGCGCTACGAGCGGCTCGAGGAGCAGCTCGGGCGGCTCGCGAGCTTTGCCCAGCTCCTGCACGCCGCCCGGACCGACGACCCCGAGATCGGCCGCTTCTTCCAGAGCGTCCAGGAGCGGGTCAACGAGGCCGCGACCAGCCTCCTGTTCGTCACCCTCGAGCTCAACAAGATCGAGGACGAGGCGCTGGCCACGAAAGCCGAGCAGTCGCCCAAGCTTGCCCAGGACCGGCCCTGGCTCAGGGACGTGCGCAGTTTTCGGCCGCATCAGCTCGACGACGAGATCGAGCGCGTGCTGCACGAGAAGTCGATCACCGGCCGCAGCGCCTGGGTCCGCCTGTTCGATGAGACCATGGCGGGCCTGCGCTTCCCGCTCGAGGGCCGGGAGCTGACCAGCGCCGAGATCTTCGATCTGCTCTCGGACCAGGACCGGGCCAAGCGCGAGGCGGCCGCGGACTCGATCGCCGGCGTGCTCGAGGGCCGGATCCGGCTGTTCGCGCTGATCACCAACACGCTCGCCAAGGACAAGCAGATCGAGGACGGCTGGCGCCAGTTCGCGCGCCCGATCTCGAGCCGCAACCTCGCCAATCAGGTGGAGGACGCGGTCGTCGAGGCGCTGATCGCGGCGGTCCGGGACGCCTATCCGCGCCTGTCGCATCGCTATTACGCGATCAAGGCGCGCTGGCTCGGCCTCGAGAAGCTCGAGTACTGGGATCGCAACGCGCCGCTGCCCGAGGACAGCGATCGCCGGATCGCCTGGCCGGACGCCAAGGTGATCGTGCTCGACGCCTACCGGCGCTTCGAGCCCGGGCTCGCCGACATCCTCGAGCGCTTCTTCGCCCGCAACTGGATCGACGCCGCGCTGCGGCCGGGCAAGGACGCGGGCGCGTTCTGCCACCCGACCGTGCCGAGCGTGCACCCGTACGTGCTGATGAACTACCAGGGCCGGCCGAGGGACGTGATGACGTTAGCCCACGAGCTCGGCCATGGCGTGCATCAGGTCCTGGCGGCGACGCAGGGGCCCCTGATGGCCGGCACGCCCTTGACGCTCGCCGAGACCGCCTCGGTGTTCGGCGAGCAGTTGACCTTCCGCGCGCTGCTCAAGGCCGAGGCCGACCTGGTCCAGCGCAAGATCATGCTCGCCGGCAAGATCGAGGACGCGCTGAACACGGTGGTGCGCCAGATCGCGTTCGTCGAGTTCGAGCGCCGGGTCCACGACGCCCGCAAGGCCGCCGAGCTGACCGCCGACGAGCTCGGCAAGCTCTGGCTCGAGATCCAGGGCGAGAGCCTGGGGCCGGCGTTCCGCTTCCGTGATGCCTACCGGGCGTATTGGAGTTACATCCCGCACTTCATCCACGTGCCGTTCTACGTCTATGCCTACGCCTTCGGCGACTGCCTGGTGAACTCGCTGTACGCGGTCTACCAGGCCGAGCCCGAAGGCTTCAAGGAGCGCTACCTCGAGATGTTGCGGGCGGGCGGCACGCTGCG
>DATAOG010000016.1:0-4248 GCA_036265855.1 Geminicoccaceae bacterium
CCGCCGATGTTGACCGCGAGCAGCGCCTCGCCGCGGCCGCCCAGGAGCCGCCAGTCGACGTAGGGCACGAGCGGCGCGCCGCCGCCGCCGGCCGCGATGTCGCCGGCGCGGAAGTCGTGAACCACCGGACACCGGAAGCGCCAGGCGAGGTGCGCGGGCTCGCCGAGCTGCAGGCTGGTCAGCTGGTGCTCGTGATAGACGGTCTGGCCGTGGCTGCCGATCAGGTCGAGCTCGGCCGGCTGGCGCTCGAGCACGCCCGCGAGCGCGTCGGCGAAGAACCGGCCGAGCGCGGCGTGGGCGCGCGCCAGGGCCGCGAGGTCGGCCAGCCGCTCGGCGGCCAGCCCTGCCCGCAGGTCGGGCGGCAGCGGCACGGTCTCGAAGGCCAGCAGCTCAACGCCGAGCTCGGGCGCGGAGGTCACGCGGCAGAGCGCGACGTCCAGGCCGTCCATCGACGTCCCGGTCATGAGCCCGGCGACCGTGCGCACGCGTTTGGCCCGGACCTCGGCCCAGCGGATCATGCCTGCGTTCCCAAGTCGTCGGGAGCCTACTCGGCCGGCTGGATCGCCGGCGCCGCCGCCTGCGGCGCGCCGCGCGGCAGGACCAGCGCGACGCCGAGCGCCACCACGCTGCACGCAAGCATCGCGAGCAGCACGCCGCCGGCCCCGCCGGTCCGGCCGACGATCAGCGCGATCAGCGGCACGCCGAGCGAGCTCAGGCCGAGCGCCAGCACGAACTTCAGGCCGTAGACGGTGGCCCGCCAGCTGTCCGGCGTATAGCGTGCGATCAGGCAGTTCTCGATCGGCTGCGTGCCGGTCTGGATGGTCACGGCGAGCGCCATCACCGCGACCAGCAGCGGGTTGAAGGTCATCACCGCGACCGCGAGCACCGCGATCTGGAGCGCGTAGCTGATCGGATAGAGCGTCCGTTCGTCGTAGCGGTCGGCGAGCATGCCGCCCGCGACCTGGCCGAGGGCCGAGATCGCGTAGACCACGGAGACCAGCGTCCCGGATGCGATCGCGCTGGTCCCGATGGTCTCGCCGAGGCGGATCTGGAAGATCTTGGGCATGCCGACCGCGGCCAGCTGGAAGATCAGGCCCGTGAACAGGATCACGCCCAGCATCAGGAACAGGCCGCGCCGGGCCTCCGCCCGGTCCGCCTGCGGCCGATCCCGGCGATAGCCGGCGCGCGCCATCCGATGGCGGCCGCGCGCGACGCCGACCGTGAAGACCGCGCCGATCGCGACGCAGGCCAGGCCCGGCACCAGGAACGCCGCGCGCCAGGACAGGAGGTCGGCGAGCGCGCCCGCGACCAGCGCGGCGCCGGCGGTGCCGATGGCGCCGTAGACGCCGTTGATGCCGAGCGCCCGGCCGGGCCGGTCGCCGGCGCCGACCAGCCAGGCCAGCGCCACCGGATGATAGATCGAGGCGAACAGCCCGATCAGCGTGAGCCCGAGCGCCAGCGACCACGGCCCCTCAGCGAGGCCGGTCAGCACGCAGGCGATGCCGGTGCCGAGGTAGTAGAGCGCCATGATCCAGGCGCTCTGCCAGCGGTCGGCGACCCAGCCCGCCGGCAGCGAGCCGAGCCCGAACAGCAGGTAGCCGGCGAAGCCGAGCGGCAGCAGCTGGGCGTAGCCCAGGCCCCAGGTGCCCTCCATCGCCAGCACCGCGGTCGGGAAGATCAGCATCAGCAGGTGCGCGAACGCGTGGCCGACGTTGACGTAGAGCCTGGTCGGCCGGAGCGAGGGCTCAATCATCCGGATCCAGAGCGTCAGATGCGGAAAGCGAGCGAGCATGCCACAGCCGGCCCGATCAGGCTAGCGCGCCGCCCGGCGCTCAGTACGTGCCCGGATAGGCGCCGCCGTCGATCAGGAAGTTCTGGCCGGTGATGTAGCTCGCCTGGGCGCTGCAGATGTAGGCGCAGAGCTCGCCGAACTCGTCCGGCCGGCCGAACCGTCTGGCCGGGATCTGCGCTTTCGTCTGGGCCTCGACCTCGGCGAGCGGCCGGCCCGACTTCTCGGCCTGGAAGGCGAGGCCCGAGCGCATCCGGTCGGTGTCGAAGCGGCCGGGCAGGATGTTGTTGATCGTGACGTTGTGCTCGACGGTCTGGCGGGCGACGCCGGCGACGAAGCCGGTCAGGCCCGCGCGGGCGCCGTTCGAGAGGCCGAGCGTCGGGATCGGCGCCTTGACCGAGGTCGAGGTGATGTTGACGATCCGGCCGAACTTTCGGCGGATCATGCCGTCGACCACGGCTTTGATCAGCATGATCGCGGTGATCATGTTGGCGTTGCAGGCCTTGAGCCAGTCGTCCTCGTCCCATTCCCGGAAGTCGCCGGGCGGCGGACCGCCGGCGTTGTTGACCAGGATGTCGGGCTCGGGACAGGCGGCGAGCGCCGCGCTCCGCCCCTCGGGCGTGGTGATGTCGCCCGGCACCGGAGTGACGCGCGCCCCGGTCGCGGCCGCGAGCTCGCGTGCGGTCGCCTCGAGCGTGCTCGCGGTGCGCGCGGTGATGAAGACGTCGACCCCGTTGTTCGCCAGCGCCAGCGCGCAGCCGCGCGCCAGTCCCTTGCTGGCGGCGCAGACCAGGGCCTTTTTGCCGGTGATGCCGAGATCCATGGCTCTCTCTCCCCTAACCTGGTTGAACGTCCTGCGCCGAGAGGACCGCGCGGGCGAGCGCCACGGTCACCGGCCGCTGCTGTCGGAGCGAGTCCGCGTCCAGCGCCTCGACTGCCGCCCGCGCCGCGGCGAACGAGCGCTCCATATGCCGGACCAGATAGCCGATCACGTCGTCGGAGACCTCGAGCTGGCGGTCGTCGAACAGCTTGAGCAGCAGCGCCGCCAGCAGGTCGTCGTCCGGCGACCCGATCGCGACCGACGGTGCCGCGCGCAGGCGCGAGCCGAGATCGGCGAGCCCGATCGCCCAGCCGGCGACCGGCCGGCGGGCCGTGAGCAGCAGGTGCCCGCCGCGCTCGGCGAGCCGGTTGTAGAGCAGCAGCAGCGCCACCTCGTCTTCGATCGGCTCGGCCGGATCGAGGACCGCGGCCGGCGGCGCGGGGTCCCCCGCCGCCGGCAGAGCGGCCGGATCGAGCCGGCAGGCGCCGGCGCGCGCCGCCCAGATCCGCGCCAGATGGCTCTTGCCGCAGCCCGGCGGCCCGTGCAGCACCAGCGCCGGCGCGGGCCAGGCCGGCCAGCGCCCGAGCCAGGCGAGCGCCTCGCGGTTGGAGACGGCCGGCATGAAATCCTCGATCCCGCAAGCGTCCCGATGGCCGAGCGCCAGCAGCAGCTGCTCGCCCGAGCTCATTGGCCCGGCTCCGGCGAGGGCGGCCCGAACAGCGCGCTCGCGCGGTAGCGCTCGAGCCCGAAGCGCAGCAGCACGCCGACCACGGCCGCGACCGGCACCGCGAGCAGCGTGCCGAGCACGCCGGCCAGCACCGTGCCGGCCAGCACCGCGAAGATGACCCAGACCGGATGCAGGCGGATCCGGCTGCCGACCAGGCGCGGGCTGATCAGGTTGCCCTCGATGAACTGGCCGAGCGCGAAAACGCCCGCAACCAGCCCGATCATCGCGAAGTTCTGGAACTGGAAGGCCGCGACCGCGAGCCCGACCGCCAGCCCGAGCGTCATGCCGATGTAGGGGATGAACGAGAAGAAACCGGTCAGCAGCCCGATGACCAGACCGTACCGCAGGCCGACCAGCCAGAGCCCGAAGCCGTAGAACAGGGCGAGGAACAGGCAGACCATGCCCTGGCCGCGGATGAACCCGGCCAGCACCTCGTCGATGTCGGCGGCGAGCCGGCTGACCGTCGGGCGTAGGTCGGGCGGCACCGCGGCCCAGACCCGCGCCACCATCCGGTCCCAGTCGCGCAACAGGTAGAACGTGACGATCGGGGTCACGAAGATCAGCGAGACGAGGTTGAGCAGCGCCACGCCCGACTGCAGCAGTTGGCTGATGCCGGCCACCAGCACGCCCATCGACTGCGTGGAGTAGCGCTGGAAGAGACCCCTGGCCGACAGATCGACGGGGACGTCCAGCCTGCTCAGCAGCTCCGAGACCGAGGGCACCAGGCGCTCGCGCAGCCGTTCCAGATAGCCCGGCAGATCGGCCGCCAGCGACGCCGCCTGGGCGACCAGGGTCGGCAGGATCAGCACCAGCACGACCACCAGCACGACGAACAGGCCGACCGTGATCAGGGTGGTCGCGGCCGCCCGCCCGAGCCCCCAGCGCTGCAGCTGGTCGGCGGCGGGATCGAGC
>DATAOG010000017.1:0-3875 GCA_036265855.1 Geminicoccaceae bacterium
GGTATCGGTGGTCCAGACCACGACCAGCAGAGCGAGCAGCAGTCCCCATCCCAGATCCGGGATCGAGCGCAGCCAGACCATCGCGAGCGCTGGCAGCCCCAGATAGACGACGCCGAGGCCGGTCCAGCCGGGCGGGGCGCCGAACACCCAGGCGACGAGCCCGCCGAGCACCGCGCCGCCCAGCAGGCAGGTCAGGGCCGCCTCCGGCCGGCCTGAGGCGATCAGCACGACGCTGGCGATGCCGACCACGAGCACCGCGGCGCCTGCAATCCTCGCGCTCCTGGGGCCGAACCGGTGGCTACAGAGCCCGGCCCACTCGCGCGCCATCAGGCCGACCATCAACGCGACGCAGGTCGCGAACAGCCACCCTCCGTTCCAGACCACCGCGAGCGCGATCGGCACCAGCGCCAGCGCCGAGAGGACGCGCGCCCGGAGTGCCGGATCGCGCTCAGCCACCCGACGCCCCGTAGCGGCGCTCCCGGCGCTGGAATTCGGCGATCGCCTCGGCCAGGTGCCGCTGTCCGAACTCCGGCCAGTGGACCGGCAGGAACACGAGCTCCGTATACGCCATCTGCCAGAGCATGAAATTGGACAGGCGCTGCTCGCCGCTGGTCCGGATCAGGAGATCGGGATCCGGCAACCCGAGCGTATTCAGGGTCTGGCCGAACAGGTCCTCGTCGATCGCCGCGCACTCGAGCGTGCCAGCCAGCGCGCGCTCGGCGAGCTGGCGGGCGGCCTGGGCGATCTCGCGCCGGCTGCCGTAGTTGAGCGCGATCGTGAGGGTCAGCGCGACGTTGTGCTGGGTCCGCCGCTCGGCCTCGGTCATCATTTCCGCGATGTCGCCGGCCATCAGCGTGCGCTCGCCCAGAAAGCGCAGGCGCACGCCGCTGCGGGCCAGCTCGTTGATCTCGCGGCGCAGGTAGTAGCGCAGCAGATTCATCAGCTCGTTGACCTCGCTCGCCGGCCGCCGCCAGTTCTCCGACGAGAACGCGAACAAGGTCAGATAGCGGATGTTGCGCTCCCGGCAGCCTTCGACGGTGCGGCGCACCGCCTCGGCACCGCGCTGGTGCCCGAACATCGGCGGCATGCCGCGCAGCCGGGCCCAGCGACGATTGCCATCCATGATGATCGCCAGGTGCTGCGGCCCGCCTTCGGACGCGGCGGTCTCGGGCGAGCGTGTCGCGGCCACCGGTTCGATCGAGGTTCGCGAGGGCATGGCCGGGTCAGATGGTCATGATCTCGGATTCCTTCGCCGACAGCATCTCGTTGATCTGTTTGATCTCGCTGTCGGTGAGCTCCTGCAGCTGATGGGCGATCTTGTGGTGCTGGTCCTGGGAGATCTCGCCTTCCTTCTCCTGGCGCTTGAGCTGCTCCATGCCGTCGCGCCGCACGTTGCGCACCGCCACCCTCGCGGCTTCGGCGTAGCGGGCCGCGACCTTGGCGAGCTCGCCGCGCCGCTCCTGGCTGAGCTCCGGGATCGGCACCCGGATCATGGTGCCCTCGACCACCGGGTTGAGCCCGAGGTCGGAGGTCCGGATCGCCTTCTCGACCGCCTTGACCAGGCTGCGGTCCCAGACCTGCACCGAGAGCAGGCGGGGCTCGGGCACTCCGACCGTGCCGACCTGGTTGAGCGGCATCTCGCCGCCATAGGCGTTGACCGTGATCGGCTCCAACAGGCTGGCCGAAGCGCGCCCCGTGCGCAGGCCCGCGAACTCTTTGCGCAAGACCTCGAGGGCGCCGTTCATGCGCTTTTTCAGATCAGCCAAGTCGAAGCCGCTCATGAGCCCACCTCCCTGGTCCTCGGCGCCTCCTCGATGATCATCGTATGCGGGCCGTCACCGCGCAACACTCGGATGAGCGCGCCCGGGCTGCGCAGCGAGAACACGATGATCGGGATGGCGCTCTCGCGGGCGAGCGAGATCGCCGGCGCGTCCATGACCTTGAGGTCCCGCGCCAGCACGTCGTGATAGGTCAGCCGGTCGAAGCGGACCGCTTTGGGATCGCGCATCGGATCGGCCGAGTACACGCCATCGACCTTGGTGCCCTTGAGCAGGACGTCGCAACCGAGCTCCGCCGCCCGCAGGGCCGCGGCAGTATCGGTCGTGAAGAACGGGTTGCCGGTGCCGCCGGCGCAGATCACCACCCGCCCCTTCTCCATGTGCCGGATCGCGCGACGGCGGATGTAAGGCTCGCAGACCGCGGCCATCGGGATCGCCGACAGCACCCGGGTCTGCAGGCCCGACTGCTCGAGCACGCTCTGAACCGCGAGCGCGTTGATCACGGTCGCGAGCATGCCCATATAATCGCCGGTTGTGCGCTCGATGCCGTTGGCGGCGTACTGCTCGCCACGCACCATGTTGCCACCGCCGATCACCAGACACTGCTCGATGCCGCGCGCGTGCACGAGCTGCACTTCCTCCGCGAGGCGCGTCAGCGTCGAAGGGTCGTGACCGAAGCCGCGATCGCCCATCAGAGCCTCCCCCGACATCTTGAGGAGCACTCGGCGAAATCGCGGCAGCGGCTCGGTCGATTGGGTCATCGGCGCTGGTCCGCCTACGCGCGTGCGGTTAGGGCAGCGTTAAGAGCGGGGCCGCGAACGAGCCCGGTGAGCGCACCCATCACCGCCCGGATCTCAGGCGCCGGTCAGCTCGGCGACCTCATCGGCCAGGTTGGACGGCTTCGGCGCCAGGCCCTCGCCCAACGCGAAGCGCACGAACTCGGTGAGGACGATCGAGGTGCCGAGCGTCTCGGCCAGCCGGTCGATCGCATCCTTGACCTTGAGGTCGGGGTCGATCACGAACGGCTGCTCGAGCAGCACCACCTCCTCGTGATACTTGCGCATCCGGCCGTCGACGATCTTGTCGACGATGTTGTCCGGCTTGCCGCTCGTGCGCGCCTGCTCGGCGTAGATCGCGCGCTCGCGGGCGACCAGCGACGGATCGAGCCGGTCGGCGCTGACCGCCTGAGGGCGCGCGGCGGCGATGTGCATCGCGAGCTGCTTGCCGAGGTCCGCGAGCTGCCCGGCATCGCCGGCCGAGCGCAGCCCGACCAGGACGCCGATCTTGCCGAGCCCCGGGGCGAGCGCGCCATGGACGTAGCTGCCGACCATCCCCTGGTCGACTGCGACGAGCGCGCTCCGGCGCAAATTGATGTTCTCGCCGATCACCGCGACCGCCTGGGCGATCTCATCGGCAACGCTCCGCCCGGTCCCGGGCACCGGCTGTCGTAACAGTTCGTCCAGATCGCCGCCGGCGGCGAGCGCCAGCTCCGCGATCGTGCGCACGAGGGTCTGGAAGGTCTCGTTGCGGGCGACGAAGTCGGTCTCCGAGTTGATCTCGACCACGGCGCCCCGACGCGCCTCGAGCCGCAGCCCGATCAGGCCCTCGGAGGTCACCCGGCCGGCTTTCTTGGCCGCGGCCGCGAGGCCCTTCTTGCGCAGCCAGTCGGTCGCGCCCTCGAGGTCGCCCCCGGCTTCGGTCAGGGCGGTCTTGCAATCCATCATGCCGGCGCCGGTCTGATCGCGCAGTTGCTTGACGAGAGCTGCGGTGATTGCTGGCATCGGCTGTCATCTCACCTGGTGGATACCCGTTCGGACCTGCCGCGCCCGGCCGCGGGCGTCACGAGCCGCTGCGCGACGGCTGATCAGGTCCGGGAACGCCTGCGCCTTCGGCAGATGGCGTCGTCGCCGGCTCGGCGTCGCGGTCGTCGCCATTCGCGACCGGCTCCGCCGGCGCCTCGCCGTCGATGGCGTCGCCTTCGCCGCCGTCGGCCAAGAGCTCCTCGGGCAAGGTCTCGATCTCCCCGAGATCGGCGCCGGAGGCGGCCATTTCCGCCTGGATGCCGTCGAGCACCGCGCCGACCATCAGGTCGCAATA
>DATAOG010000018.1:0-4614 GCA_036265855.1 Geminicoccaceae bacterium
AACGGATCGCCCGGCGGTACCAGAATGCCGGCGGCGGCCGGCACCGTGTCCGGAATTGCGCCGGCAGTGGTCGAGACGATCGGCAGGCCTCGGGCCAACGCCTCGGCCAGCACCATGCCGTAGCCCTCGTGGTGCGAAGCCAGCACGAAGAGGTCGGCCGCATCGTAGAACGGCTGCAGGCCCGCCTCGGTCTGTTCCCCGATCAGCCGTACCCGATCGTCCAGGCGCAGGCTTGCAATCGCGGTACGGATCGCCTCGGCGGCCGTGGGGCCGCGCTCGGCGCTGCCGACGCAGGCAAGGCGCCACGGCAGCTCGCGCAAGCCAGCGAGCGCCTCCAGCAGCACGGCGTGGCCCTTGCGTGGGATCAGCGAGGCGACGCACAGCAGCGCGAGCCCGGGCCCGCCCGAGCCGCGGGCGACCGGGGCCGGGTCGGTGCCCGGCAGCACCACACCGACCCGGGCCGCCTCGATGTCGTAGCCGGCCAGATCGCCTCGGGTCTGCGGGCTGGTCACGATCACCCGCGAGGCGGTCACGAGCGTCCGGCGCTCGACCGCAGCCAGCCCGTCGGCCTCGGCGGCGCTGAGGCCGGTCTCGAGCGCCAGCGGATGATGCACCAGAGCAACCCAGGGCCGGGGCAACGGCAGGTCGGCGAAGGCCGGCAATGCCAGACCGTCGATCACCGGCACGCTCTTGGCCGGCATCGTCTCAAGCGCCGTGCGCGCGGCCGTGATCGCGATTTCGTCGACGATCGGAAAAGGCCCGGCCAGCTCGTGGACCCGAACCTGTCGACCGCACGCGCGCAGGCCTTCGACGATCCGGCGATCGTAGATGTAGCCGCCGGTCCGCTGCTCGAGCGGGCCCGGGACGACGAGTTCGATGCGGACCGTCATCCGGCCTGGAGCCGGGTCTCGTAGCTCGCCCGGGCAATGTGCGATTCCTGGAGCGTGACTTTGAGGCCGGCGAGCGTGCGCTTCGCCTCGTCGCCGAGCGCTCCGTCCAGGATCCGCCCGCGGATCCGCTCCGCGATCGCCTGCGCCAGCACCTCGGTCGTGGTGTTCCGCCCGCGAAAGTCCTCGAGATCGTCGAGATTGGTATAGTTCAGAGGCGCCAGAACCGACTTCAGCAGATCACTGACCATGCCGATGTCGGCGACGATGCCGTCGGCGTCGAGGTCCGGCCGTTGGAGCTCGAGGTCGACCAAGAACGTCGCGCCGTGCAGGCGCTGCGCCGGGCCGAAGACCTCGCCGCTCAAGCTGTGCGCGATCATGATGTGGTCTCGGACGGTCAGCCGGAACATCGCGTTTCCTGCTCGTTAGCGATAACTTATGATCTGACACATGATCTTGGTCGGACGCAGGGTCAACTCGGCCATGACCGCCGGCAGCTCCGAGAACGGCGCCGGCGGCGCCAGCAGCGCATCGAAGCGCGGATCGGTCAGCAGGTCCAGAGCCAGCGCCAGCCGGCGGTGACGATTCCAGCGCGCCCGCTGGGCGCTCGGCAGCGCGCCGACCTGGCTCGAGATCAGGCGCAGGCGCCGGCTGTGGAAGGCCTCGCCGAGCGGCAGCGCGACCGTCTGGTCGCCGTACCAGCTGAGTTCCACGATTTTGGCTTCGAAGCCGGCAAGGTCGAGCGCGGTGGCGAGACCATGCGGCGCACCGCTCGCGTGAAGCACGAGATCGAGATCTTGCCGTGCGGCGCCCGGAGAGGTGAAGTCGACCCCGAGGTCGGCCGCGACCGCCGCCTTGTCCGAGTCGATGTCGATCAGCTGCACCTGAATGCCCGGGACCTGGACGAGCAGGGCCGCCGCGAGCGTTCCGACCACGCCGGCGCCGATCACGCCGACCCGGTCGCCGAGCCGCGGCGCAGCATCCCAGAGCCCGTTGAGCGCGGTCTCCATGTTGGCCGCGAGCACGGCGCGCGCGTCCGGCACCGCATCCGGCAACGGGATCACGGCCGCGGCC
This sequence comes from Geminicoccaceae bacterium, assembly GCA_036265855.1. Taxonomy (GTDB): domain Bacteria; phylum Pseudomonadota; class Alphaproteobacteria; order Geminicoccales; family Geminicoccaceae; genus DATAOG01. Next base: position 1,962 of record DATAOG010000018.1, read on the forward strand.
GGCACCACGTATCGGTCCTGGTGCGGATGCAGGCAGAAGACCCGGCGGCCGACCAGCCCGGGCGCGCCGCCCGCGACGACCCCGACCGAGCTGTAGCCGTACTTCAGCGGCAAGTCGAAGCTGCCCGCCTGGAACGGCGCCCGCATGGCCTCGTGCTGGCTGGCCGGCACCCGCCCCTGGAACACGAGCGTCTCCGTGCCCCGGCTGATGCCGCTGAACCGGGTCTCGATCAGCACCTCTTCGGCGGATGGTGGCCGAAGCCGCTCCGGGCGTAGCTCGCCGCGCCCGGGGGCGACGACCCAGAACGCCCTCGCCTCAGCCATCGAGGCGGAATTCGAACAGCAGATCGTCGCCGAGCGCGAAGCGCCGGACCTCAGGCCGCAGCGCTGCGCTGACCTGCTCGACCTCGGGCAGCGTGATGCTCGGCCGGCCGGAGCCGATGATCAAAGGCGCGATCGCGATCTGCAGGCGGTGCAGGCAGCCGGCCGCGAGGAAACGCGAGACCGTGATGCCGCCGCCCTCGACGAACACGCGGCCAAGCCCGCGCCCGGCCAGGCGCTCGAGCACGGCGTCCAGGCAAAGGCTGCCGTCCCGGGTCGGAACGCCGACGACCTCGGCCTGCCCCAGCCGCTCGCCGGGTGCCGTCCGATCCTCGGCGCAGAGCAGCAGCGTCGGCGCCTCCCCGTCCGTGAACACGCGATGCTCGGAGCCCAGCTTCCGCCGCGTGTCGAGCACGACCCGAACCGGGTGAGGCCCAGGGACCGCACGCACCGTGAGCTGGGGATCGTCCTGGCAGACTGTGCCGGCGCCGACCACGACCGCATTGAACAAAGCGCGCATGCGGTGGGTGTGGACGATGTCCTGTTCGCCAGTGACCCACTGCGAGGCGCCGTTCGCGACCGCGATCCGACCGTCGAGGCTCTGGCCGAGGTGGGCGACGACGAAGCGCGCCGGCGTGCCCCGACAGAGTGGCAGATAGAGCTCGAGCAGACGCCGCGCCGGCTCATCGCTCGCGCTCGCCGGCGGAAATAGATCGGCCGGCGTCGACGTCATTGTGCTGCCGGATGAGACGAGCGGGGTGCCACCGCGGCTTCGCGTCAGCGACAGCAACCAACGCCAGGCGACTCGTTCGTCCACGGCCCGATCCGTCCGCGCCGGCGCGGCACGATGCCGCTGGCGACAGCGATGTCGAGCTATGTAGATAACCCGCTAGGGGAGCGTATCAACTGATGACTCAGCCGCTGCCTTTGGTCCGGGCGCTCGCGAACCGGACGATCGACGATCCGGTGATCGGCGCGCTCGCAGTCGGTGCGGTGACCGCGGTCCTCGGTAGCCTGCTCAGCCGCCAGGCCGACTGGCACAGCGCGCACGTGCTCGCCGGATGGTCGGCCTATGCCTTGCTCGGCGGAGTCGTGCTCGCGCTCGCGAGCCTTCGGCCCGGCGAGTCCCGCTTCGGGCTCGCCAACCAGGTGACGCTGCTGCGGTCGGGCCTGGTCTGCCTTATCGGCGGCGCGCTGCTGGCAAGCGGCCAGGCGCCGAGCATGAGCTGGAGCCTGGCCGGGCTGATCGCCGCGGCGCTCGCGCTCGACGCCGTCGATGGCTGGCTCGCCCGGCGCTTGCAGCTGGTGAGCCCGTTCGGGGCTCGCTTCGACGTCGAGATCGACTCGCTTCTGCTGCTGATCCTGGCGCTGCTGGTCTGGCAGGCGCACCAGGTCGCGATCTGGGTCCTGGCGATCGGGCTCATGCGCTACGCGTTCGTCCTGGCGGCGCGGATCTTGCCCTGGCTGAACGCGCCGTTGCCGGCCAGCCGCCGGCGCAAGGCGGTCTGCGCGCAGCAGGGTTTGACGTTGCTGGTCTGCCTGCTGCCGCCGGCGACGCCGGAGCTGGCGGGCACGCTGGCTGGCATCGCGCTGGCGGCGCTGATCGTGTCGTTCGCGCTCGACGTACACTGGCTGGCGCGCCAGGCCGGAACTACATCCAGGATGCTGGCCGAGCGGGCTTGAACGCCGGCCGGGCTGCGCCATAGTCGGCAAACCGTCGTCTCGAGGAGGATGGCTGACCCGTGACCGATCTGGAGCACGCTGCCGCCCGCATGGTCGTGGTCGACCGTGCAGCCGGCGATCTCCGCCGCGGCGGCTTCGTCGTGCTCGAGGGCGGGCGGGGCATCGCGCTGACCCAGGCGGCCGAGACCGTGACCGAGGAGAGCCTGGCGGTCTTTAGGCGGCTCGCCAACGGCGATGCCAGCCTAGCGCTGACCGCGCCGCGGGCGCGCGCGCTGAGGTTCGCGAGTCCGCGGAGCGGCCTGGTCGCGCTGCCGCTGGACGGCATCGCCGACGCCGAGACGATCCGCGGGCTGGCCGACCCGACCTATCCGCGCCCCGCAGGCCTGCCCGGCGGCGTCGCCTCGCGCCGGGTCGCCGTGGACAGCTACGCCGCGGCGGCCGTGACCCTGTCGAAGCATGCGCAACTGCTGCCGGCGGCTCTGACCGCGACGCTGCCGGCGGGCGAGAACGCGAGTCTCGAGCGGTTCGCGGCCGAGCAGCAGCTGCTGCGCGTCGAGGCCAGCGCGATCACCGATTATGCCTGGCTCGCGGCGACCACGCTGCGGCCGGTGACCGAGGCGAGAGTGCCGCTCGAGGCCGCCGAGGATGCG
>DATAOG010000019.1:0-8428 GCA_036265855.1 Geminicoccaceae bacterium
GGGCTCGGCAATCCGCCAGACGATCACGCTCGAGGCCACGACCGCAGTCTTCTCCAGCGTCAGAAATTCGGACAGCGGCGGCGCATAGACGAACAGCCGGCGGTCGAACCGGTTTGCGGTCTGAAACGGATATTTGAGGCCGAGGCCGGGCTCGGTCACGACTTGAACCGGCGCACCGAACTGGGTGACCACGGCATACTCGGCCTGGTCGACGACGAAGAAGCAGAAAGGCACCAGTGCCAGAACCGCGGCCGCGAGCGCGCAAAGGCCGAGGGTTCGCAGCCGCGTGCGCGCTGCCGGAGCTGGCCGGCGTTCGAGATCTTGGGACGGCCGCATTGATGCGCCCCCCTTTCCCCCCTCGCCTGGGCAGTGTGGGCCAGCTCCGCGTCTTGAGCAAGCTGGAGCTTCGCTCTCTCGACCGAAGATCGTAGCGGGCAAAGCCGCCCCGGCGCGCGATCCGAGTCGCTCAGCGCAGCAGGCGAGCGGCTTCGAGCACGCCGCCCAGCAGACCGACGCCGAGGATCGTGGCGGCGAAGGCCAGCAGCGAATAGCTCAAGGCATCGGCGGCGGAAACCGCATAGGGCGTCAAGAGCAGGACGAAGGTGCCCTCGCGCAGCCCGAGGCCGGCGAGGCTCACGGGCAGCACCGTGACCAGCAGCGCGGCCGAGCGCGTCCAGCCGATCGTCGGCAGTGAGAGCGGCAGCTGCAGGGCGGCCGCGATCATCGCGAACGCCAGGGTCCCGGCCAGGTGGATGAGGATCCCGAGCGCGAATACCTGGGCTAACAGCGACCAGGGCAGACGGCGCGAGCGGCCGAGCGCTTCACCGAGCGAGGCCAGCCGCTGCGGCCACCAGGCGCTCACTGGGGCGCGCAGCCGGACCGCGAGTCGCAGATCGGTGGCCCAGAGCAGGTGCAGAACCAGCAGCGGGGCGAGCGCGCCGGACATCAGGACCAGCGCAGGCCAGCTGCCGGCTGGGCGCTCGAGCAGCCAGAACGCGATCCCGATCACGCAGAGCGTGGTCGTCGCCACCAGACGCTCGAGTGCCAGCGCGACCAGCGTAGCCGCGTAGGCGCGGTCGCGCCGGCTGATCTGATAGAAGCGGGCCAGCACGCCGGTGAAGTTGCCGGCGGGCAGCAGCAGGCCATAGAAAACTGCCGCGAGGTTGATCTGGAACAGCGACAGCGTCGACGCGCTCGAGCCCAGGCTGCCGACCAGGCACCGCAGACGTTCGGCGACCAGCCACTGGCTGCCCAGCGCTGTCACGACCGCCATCAGCACCCATTCTGGGGCGGCGCGGGCCAGAATTCGGCCGACCTCGGCCAACGGGATGCGGCTGAACAGGTAAGCGAAGATCAGCGCCGCGACCGCCACCCGGGCGAGCGCCATCAGTCTCCGCTTCCGGCTCAACATGACAGGCTCGCCGAGCGCCCTGAGTTGCGCCGCCCGAACACGCTGCGGCCGCGCATGGTCGCGGCCGGCGCCTCCCCCAGCAGGGTCAGAAGGCTGGGCGCGATATCGACCAGCGCGATCTCGTCGTCGACGGCGGCCCGATAACCGTCCTCGGCAAGCAGCATGAAGCCCCGTTCGCTGTCCGCCTCCGACGGATAGCCGTGATCAGCCTGGTGCCAGGGTGTCCGGAACCGCTGGCGTTGCTGGCGATCGGTCAGGGTCATGATCAGACTGGCGAGCGGCTGATGGAAATCGTTGGGGAAGAAGGTCACCCCCGGGCGGGCATAGAAATACGCATCGCCATAACGGTTGTCGGAAAAATTCAGCTGGTATCGCGCCATGGCTGCATTGGTCAGCAGGGTGCCGTCATCGCGTGTGGCCAGATGGGCTTCGATTGTCGTACCGGCGGCGGTCGTGTGAAACCAGAAGGTCGCCTTGGTGTTTTCGACGAACAGATCGTATTCGGCCGAAGGTACCGCCAGCGCCTGAACGGCTTCGACCACGTCGATCACTCGATCGACCCGCTCCATCCCGTGATCGGACAGCAGGACGAAACCGATGCCATTCTGCCGGCATTTGGCGTGCAGGCCGGCGATATAGTCATCAATGCCGGCGTACAGCTGCCGCATCTGTCGATCGTCGCCCATCGCCCAGTGCTGGAGATGGTCGAGACAGTGGAGATCGACGAATTCGAGGACATATTCGCCGTTAGCTACCTCGCCGCGCAGGCGATCGAGGTCCCAGAAACCGTCTCGATACAGGTACCGGCTGCCTCGTGCAGCAGTCAAGGTGAGCAGCGTTGCGAGCTCATTGATCGGTCGTTGGGCCTTGCCCTGGTCCCGAGCATATTTGAGATTGAACCGCAACCAGTCGAAACGTCGACGCCGACGCGGCGGTATGGTCGCGAGATCGAGCGGGTCATGGAGCAGATGCCAGGCACCCTGCGCCGAGCTCGTGAGCAGGTCGGGCAGCCGGTCGATCCATCTCTGGGCCCGTGTCCGGCGGGCCCAGTCGGGCCTGAGCCGTGGGCCCCAGAGACCGTGCTCGTGCGGATAGGTGCCGGTCAGCATCGTCGGCAGCTGATCGGTCGACGGCTGCGCGCGGAAACGCACCGACGCGCAATGGTCGAGCAGGCGGGCAACATAGGGGAAGGAGCCGGCGGCGACCTGCCGCAGATCGAGCGCCGGCACGTAGCAGACGAACAGCCGCTCCAGTGGCCCGGCGCCGCTCACGAGGCCGCCCCGGGTCCATGGCCGCCGGGCGGCATCGTGTCAGCGCCCTCACCCAGCGGGCGTTGCATGATCACGGTGTCGAGCCAGCGGCCGAACTTGCAGCCGACGTTCTGGAGTGTGCCCACCGTTCGGAAGCCCGCCTGCTCGTGCAGGCGGATCGAGGCGACGTGCTGCGAATCGCCGATGATCGCGACCATCTGCCGCATTCCACGCTCGGCGGCCGCCGCGATCACCCGCTCAACCAGCATCCGGCCGAGCCCCTCGCGGCGCGCGAAGCGGGCGATGTAAACCGAATTCTCGCATGTGAAGCGGTAGCCCGGGCGGCTGCGATAGGGCCCGGCGTAGGCATAGCCCGCGATCCGGCAGTCGAGCTCCGCGACCAGATAGGGGAGGCCCGCCGCCCGAATTGCCCGCCAGCGCGCCGTGAGCTCGGCGAGATTCGGCGGCTCGAGCTCGAACGATGCGGTGCCCTCCAGCACCTCGGGACGGTAGATCGCCTCCACCCCCGGCAGATCGTTCTCGAGGGCGTCACGGATCATCGGCGGAGCGCTCAAGCGATCTCCTCGAGCCTCACCCAACGGCGCTCCTTGGCCGACTTCTCGACCGCGTCGATCACCCGGGTGACCGCATCGCCGAACGCGAAGTCCGGCTCGGCCGGCCGGCCCTCGGCAACCGCGCAAATCAGCTCGCGCGCCTCGATGATCTTCTGGTCGTTGTAGCCGAGCCCGATCCCGGGGATCGGGTGGAAGGCGGCGTAACCCGGGTGGTCCGGCCCGATATAGATGCACTTGTAGCCGCGCTCGGACGACGGCTCGGTATGGCGGTAGAGCTGGAGCTCGTTCATCCGCTCCTGGGTGAAGCGGAGCGCACCCTTGGTGCCCTGGATCTCGTAGTCGAGGCCGAGCTTGCGGCCGGTGCCGACCCGGCTCGAGCCGATCGTGCCGATGGCGCCATTGGCAAAGCGAATCAGGTACTGGGTCACGTCGTCGTTCTCGACCCGGCGCCGCGGCGCCCCGGCCGCCGCGCGCGAACTCTGACCGCTGCCGCTCGCCGCGACCGGCCGCTCGTGGATGAAGGTCTCGAGCAGCCCGCAGACCTCGACCGTGTCGCCGATCAGATACTGCGCAAACGCCTGCGTGTGCGAGGCCATGTCGCCGAGCGTGCCGCTGCCGGCGATCTTGCGCTCGTGCCGCCAGGTGAACGGGAAGTCGGGGTCGGCCTGCAGGTCCTGATCGAAGGTGCCGCGGAACAGCGTGATCTCGCCGAGCTCGCCTTTGCGGATCAGCTCGCGCGCGTAAGGGTGCGCAGGATTCTTCAGATAGTTGAAGCCGACCAGAGTCGGGACCCCGGCGGCCCTGGCCGCCTCGGCCATGGGCCGGGTCTCGGCCGAGCTGTTGGCGAGCGGCTTCTCGCAATAGACCGGCTTGCCTGCGGCCAGTGCGGCGAGCGCCACCTCGGCGTGGACGTGGTTGGGAGCGGTGATGTCGACCACGTCGACCTCGGGATCGTCGACGACCTCGCGCCAGTCTGCGGTCCAGCGCGCGAACCCCAGATTCTCCGCCGCCGCCCGCGCCCATTCCGGATTGAGGTCGGCCACGAGCTCGAGCTTGGGCACCGCGGGCTCGGCGCCGAACACCGCGGCGACGTTCCGATAGGCGACCGCATGCGCCTTGCCCATCCAGCCCGCCCCGATCAGCCCGATCCGGATCTCGCGCATGTTCCGCCTCCTTGCCGGCCCTGCTTGAAGGTTCGCGCCCTTTCTCTGAGCATGGCGCGGGGGTCCGCGCAAGGCAGCAGCGGCCACCCGTCCCGAGATTGCTCACCCGACCCGGAAATGGTCCATGATCTCGCCTCGAACGCGCGGATCTCTCAGGTGTGTTCGAGGCGTGCCGTCCGATCCGGCTGACGATCCACCCGATGCGGCGATGGCAAGAATGGCGGCCAGGGGGCCAGGCCAGCAAGCTCTCGTCTTCCGCTCCCGCCGACGATGCGGGCCCGCCGCCGGTGCGGCAGCTGGCCCGAGGTGCCCGGGCTGGCCGTGCTTGCCAAACCTGGCGCATTGTCTGACCATGGTGCTCCGGCGCGCAAGGTGGGAGGCAACCATGGCGGCAGCGGCGAGCGAGGCACAATTCGCCGGCAAGGTGGCGGCGATCACCGGCGGCACCCAGGGGCTGGGCGAAGCGACCGCGCGCCTGCTCGCCGCCCGCGGTGCGGCCGCGATCGCGATCTGCGGGCGCAACGTCGAGCGCGGCGAGGAAGTCGCGCGCGAGATCAGCGGCACGGGCTGCCCGACCGAGTACGTCCACGCCGATCTCGAGCGGGTCGCCGACTGCCGCAACTTCATCGACAGCGCCGAAGCGAGCTTCGGCCGGCTCGATGTGCTGATCAACTGCGCGGCCGGCACCGATCGCGGCACCCTCGAGAGCACCAGCGAGGAGATCTGGGACCGGTTGTTCACGCTGAACGTCAAGTCCCAGTTCTTCCTGATCCAGCGCGCGGTCGAGGTCATGCGGCGCCACCAGATCGCGGGCGCGATCGCCAACATCGGCACGATCGTCGCCTACGGCGGGCCGCCGTTCCTGATCGCGTATTCCGCGTCCAAGGGTGCCCTGATGACCATGACCCGCGGGCTCGCCAACGCGCTCAGGCGCGACCGGATCCGGATCAACACGCTCAACATCGGCTGGACCAACACGCCGCGTGAGCACCTGGTCCAGACCCGCGTCCACGGCCGGCCCGAGAACTGGCTCGAACAGGTCAGTGGCGCCCAGCCGTTCGGCCGCCTGATCCAGCCTGAGGAGGTCGCCCGCGCGCTCGCCTTCCTGACCTCGGATGAATCCGGCCTGATGACCGGCGCGATCATTGACTTCGACCAGCAGGTGATCGGCACCACGGACGACAATCCGGGGGTATGAAGCCCGCCTCGCGCCGCCTCAGCCTTTGCCTGTCCGGACCGCGCGCCTACCTTAGGAAGGCCGGGCCGGCTGGCGCCGCCCTGCAGCTGGGACCGGATGCAAAATCAGGGAGAGGTACGTGAACCATCGAAGCATCCTGCCGGCGGCGGCACTCGCGCTGCTGGCCGTATGCTGGAGCGGGCTCGCGTCCGCGGCCGACCTCGGCGAGATCCGGGTCGGCGTGCTCGAGTTCGGCACCGTCAGCTGGGAGCTGGACGTCATCAAGCACCACAAGCTCGACGCCAAGCACGACTTCAATCTCCAGGTCCAGGGCTTCGGCAGCGGCCAGGCGACCGATGTGGCACTCCAGGGCGGCGCGGTCGATGCGATCGTCGACGACTATCTCTGGGTGTCGCGCCAGCGGGCCGACGGCGAGCTTTTGACCTTCATCCCCTACTCGAGCACGGTCGGGACGGTGATGGTGCCGCCGGGCTCCGGGATCGCGAGCCTCGCCGCCCTCAAGGGCAAGAAGATCGGGGTCGCCGGCGGCCCGATCGACAAGAGCTGGCTGCTGATCCGGGGCCTCGCCACGAAGCGTCACGGCATGGACCTTGCCGCCGAGGCCGAGCCGGTGTACGGAGCGCCGCCGCTTTTGAACCAGAAGATCGAGGACGGCGAACTCGACGCCGTGCTCAACTACTGGCACTTCGCCGCGCGGCTCGAGGCCAAAGGTTACAAGCCGCTGGTCGGGGTCGACGACGCGATCGCCGAGCTCGGCGTCAAGAGCGTGCCGCCCCAGATCGGCTACGTGTTCCGGGAGAGCTTCGGGCACGACCATCCCGGTCTGATCGAGGCGTTCGCGGCGGCGTCCCAGGACGCCAAGCGGCTGCTGTTGACCGATGACGAGTGGGCGCGCATCCGGCCGTTGACCAGGGCCGAGGACGACGCCACGTTCGAGGCGCTCAAGCGGAGCTATCAGGCGGGCATCGTCAAGCATTGGGGCGAGGCGGAACGGGCAGACGCCGCCAAGCTCTATGCGATCCTCGCGGATCTAGGCGGCGAGAAACTGGTCGGTCAGGCCAAAGAGCTCGCCCCCGGCACGTTCTGGCCGACGGTGGTCTACTGAAGCCGTGGCGAGCAGCAGCGAAGCCCGCGCGCTGAAAGGCCAGGTCCCGGCCGCACGGCCGGCCACGCTTCGCCTGCGCGAAGGCCTGCTGCCGCGCCTGCGGCCGGCGCTGCTGCCGGCGCTCTCGATTGCCGTTTTGCTGCTCACCTGGCAGCTCGCGGCGCTCTATGTCGACGCCCCGCGCCGCCTGCCGTCGCCGGCCGCGGTCATGGTCACGATGGCCCAGCTCGGCGCAAGCGGCGAGCTCTTCTACCAGCTCGGCGTCACGCTCGCCCGGGTCGCGGCGAGCTTCGTGCTTGCGATGGCGATCGGCACCGCACTCGGGATCGCGATGGGACGCTCGCTGCCGCTCGACCGTTTCGGCCACCCCTGGCTCGTGTTCTTCCTCAATGTCCCGGCGCTGGTCACGATCGTGCTCGCGTACATTTGGATCGGGCTGACCGAGACGGCGCTGATCATCGCGGTCGCCGCCAACAAGATCCCGAACGTCGTGGTGACCTTGCGCGAGGGCTCGCGCGCGCTCGACCGCTCGCTGCTCGAGATGGCCGCCTGCTTCAGGATCGGCCGCTGGCGCACGCTCCGCTACGTCGTGCTGCCCCAGCTCTATCCTTACCTCGCGGCTGCGGCCCGCTCGGGTCTGGCACTGATCTGGAAGATCGTGCTGGTGACCGAGCTGCTCGGCCGCTCGAACGGCGTCGGATTCGAGATCGGCCTCTATTTCCAGCTGTTCGACGTCACCGGCATCCTCGCCTACACCGTCGCCTTCGTGGTCGTGATCCAGCTGATCGAATGGACGGTCTTGCTGCCGCTCGAACGCCATGCCAGCCGCTGGCGTCGCTGAGCCCGAGAACGCCCGCGCGGCGCTGCGCGTCAGAATCCGCGCCAAGCGCTTTCCTGCGGTCGGCGACGCGCCCGCCAGGCACGTGATCCAGAACCTCGTGCTCGACCTGGAGCCGGACGGCTTCCTCGCGCTGTTCGGCCCGTCCGGCTGCGGCAAGACCACGCTCCTCAATCTGATCGCCGGTCTGGACACCGACTTCGAGGGCGAGGTCGTGCTGCCACCCGCCGCCCGGATCGGCTACATGTTCCAGGAGCCGCGCCTTCTGCCCTGGCTCACGGTCGAGGACAACCTCCGCGTGGTCCTGCCTGATCAGCCCGCGACCGGACGCGCGATCGAGGCCTGGCTCGCCGAGATGGACCTTGCCGATGTCCGGGCGGTGTTTCCCACCCGCCTCTCGCTCGGAATGGCGCGCCGGGTGGCTCTCGCTCGGGCCTTCATCATCCAGCCGACGCTGCTCCTGATGGACGAGCCGTTCGTCTCACTCGACGAGCCGACGGCCGAGCGCCTGCGCCGCCTGCTGCTGGAAACCTTGCGGGCGCATCCGGCGACCGTGGTCTTCGTCACCCACAACCTTCGGGAGGCGATCACGCTCGCCGACCGGATCGCGCTGCTCAGTCCGCCGCCTGCCCGGGTCATCGAGATCCTGGATGTGCCACTCGCGCCCGCCGAGCGCTTCGACGAAGCCGCGATCGAGTTCGCCCGGCACCAACTGCTCGCCCGCGACCTCGCCGGGCTACGCCTCACCGGCTGAGCCGCGCTCGAATCCGCATCCGGCCGGCCGCGGCAGAGCAAGAGTTCGGTCCTGGCTTTCAATCACCGTCCGGCGGTTCATCCGTGTCGCGATCAGCACCCGCCTGTTCGGAGGTAACCGCCAGGGCTTGGTCG
>DATAOG010000020.1:0-10741 GCA_036265855.1 Geminicoccaceae bacterium
TCGTTCTACACCGCGACCTACTATTTCGGCGCCGGTCTCTCGTACCTGATCGCGCTCCAGCTTCAACCCGCCCTCGGCTGGCGCGCGACCTTCGCCTCGGACGCAGCCGGCCCGCTGGCGGGCCTGCTGCTGTCGCTGCCGCTGATCCCGGCGCCGCCCCGGCCCCAGCGCCGGCCCGCGACCCGGCTGCTCGACTACCGACCGGTCCTGACCAGCCGCCCGGCACTCGGCTTTGCCCTGATCTACGGCCTGCACAACCTCGAGGTCTTCGCGTTCAGCAGCTGGCTCGTACCGCTGCTGGTGTTCAGCCGCTCGCTGCAGGGCCCGCCGCGCCCGGCGGCGACCGCGGCCTCGGGATGATCGCCGCCCCGGTCTCGGTCGTGGGCCTGCCGGCGAGCATCGCCGGCAACGAGCTTGCCCAGCGGATCGGGCGCCAGCGCGTGATCATCGGGGTGATGCTCGGCTCGGCGACGATCGGCGTCGCGCTGGGCGCGCTCGCGGGTGGCCCGTACGCGCTCGTGGTCGCGCTCGCCTTCGCCTACAGCGCCGCGATCGCCGCCGATTCGGCGACCGCGACCGCGGGCATCGTCGAGGTCGCTCCGGCCCGGTTCAAGGGCACCACGATGTCGCTCTACGCGATCGTCGGGTTCACCGGGGCGATGGTCGGACCGGTCGTCTTCGGTGCCGCCCTCGACCTCGCCGGCGGCGGCCAGGCGGCCGGCGCTTGGCTCGCGGCCTTCGGCGCGATCGCATTGCTCATGCTGGCCGGACCGGTCGCGGCCCGTCAGCTGATCGACCTCGGCCCGATCGGGCGCTGATGCCCGCCCGAGCCGGCCTCCCGAATCATTGGCTTGCGGCCGCTGCCGCCGATCCCGCGCGCACGCGCGCCGGGCCTGCGGCGGGCTCGACCGGCCGCGCCTGCCCGGGCGCCGGCCGCCTCATGGCCTCGAGCAGGCCCTGCGCGCGTGCCGCCGACTGGTAGGCGCGGATCGCCTCGCGCGTGCGCAGCCCGACCGCGCCGTCGAGCGGGCCGGGATCGAAGCCGCGCAGCCTCAGCAGCCGCTGCGCGTCGGTCACCAGGTCCCGCGGCGAGGCATCGTCCAGCTCGGGCGCGTCGGCGACTACGGCCTTCGCTGGCGCGGCCCCGCCTCCTGATCCCTGGCCCGCCCCTGCCCCAGGTGCCGTGCCGGCCATGAGAGCCAGGGTCAGACCGCCGAATAGGGCGATCGCCGGGGCGCTTGCTCGAACCATGGCAACCTCCGAGGGGCGAAAAGCCTGAGTTCTCGTTCAACTATATCGGTCGAAGCGCGGCCACGCAAACCCGGCCTCGGTTCGGCTCGGCCCGGCCCCGCGAGCTCGATTTCAGGTCTGCTCGAAGAAGGCCTCGATCTGGCGCAGGTGCCAGACCCCGAGCGGGTCGTGGAAGCCCAGATGGCCGCCGCTCCTGGGCAGCAAGGGCGTCAGATGCGGCTCGCTTGACCACTTGCGCTCGAGATAGGGCGCGGCCGGGACGAACGGATCGTCCTGGGCGTGGATCAGCAGCGTCGGGACCTTGATCCCGCCGAGGAAATGCTGGCTCGAGTTGGCGCCGTAGAAGTCCTCGGCGCCGGCGTAGCCGTGCCGGCGCGCGGTGAACTCCTCGTCGAGCTGCCAGAGCGAGCCGGCCCCGAGAATGGCCTTGCGCTCGGCATCGCTGAGCTGCGCGGCCTGTGCGGTGCAGTTGCGCTTCAGGTGCGTCAGAATGTATCGGTGGTAGAGGTAATTGCGCCAGCGCATCAGCGAGCGGCAGCTGTCCGCGAGATCGAGCGGCGCCGAGACCGCGGCGGCGCGGCGCACGGGCCCGTTGCGGCCGGTCTCGCCCAGGTACTTGAGCAGGAGGTTGCCGCCGAGCGAGAACCCGATCGGCAGCACGCCGTGCCGGGTGAGCTTCGGATCCAGGCGGTCCAGCAGCGCCGCGAAGTCCTCGGTGCGGCCGGCGTGATACTGCTGCCGGCAGAGCCGCCGCGACGGGCCGGCGCCGCGCTGGTTGACCCGGAGCACGGGGTAGCCGCGCGCGAGGAAATAGGCGGCCGCCAGAACCATGTAGCAGCTGGTCTCGCAGCCGGAGATGCCGTGGATCAGCAGCACCAGCGGTCGCGCGCGCAGCTCCTGGGGCAGATGCAAGGAGGCGACCAGGCGATCGCCGCTGCCGTCATTCAGCCGGATGACGAGGCGCCGCGCCGCCTTGCAGGGCAGCGCGTGATCGACGCTCCAGGCGTAGTTGCGGATCGTCTGCAGATCGCCGCCCCACCAGGGCAGGCGCGGACTGAACTCCGACAGGGTCACACCAGCCGCTCTCAAGGCCTTTCCTCCGTCCATCGACCTCGCAAGGTCGGTGTAGCGGCCTCCCTGCCCTTCTGCCTGCTAGTTAGAGCACAGTTTTGCTGCAATTCTCCGACAGAACAAGGTAAGTTTAGCGACACGTTACGGGATCTGAGCGCCGACCGTCCTCGAGTACTGCCTCGAGCGGCGCCAATCCTAACCAGTAGCAGAGCTCTGCCGGTCGCTCGATCCGCCAGAGCGCGACATCGGCGCGCTGACCGACCGCAAGCGTACCTCGGTCGGACAGGCCGAGCGCCCGCGCCCCGTTCCTGGTCACGCCGGCGAGCGCCTCCTCCGGCGTCAGGCCGAACAGCGTGCAGCCCATGTTGAGCATCGCGAGCAGCGACACGACCGGCGAGGAGCCGGGGTTGCAGTCGGTCGCGAGCGCGATCGGCACGCCATGCCGGCGCAGCAGCCCGACCGGCGGCCGCTGGTCCTGGCGGAGCGTGTAGAACGCGCCGGGCAGCAGGACCGCGACCGTGCCCGCCGCGGCCATCGCGCGGACCCCGCCTTCGCTCGCGTATTCCAGATGATCGGCCGACAGCGCCCCGAAGCGCGCCGCGAGCGCGGCGCCGCCCAGATCCGAGAGCTGATCGGCGTGCAGCTTGACCGGCAGGCCGTGGCGGCCGGCCGCCTCGAACACGCGCGCGGTCTCCGCCGGACTGAAGGCGATGCCCTCGCAGAAGGCATCGACCGCATCCGCAAGGCCCCGCTCTGCGGCTTCGGGCAGGACCTGCTCGCAGACCAGGTCCAGATAGCCCGCCCGGTCGTCCCTGTACTCGGGCGGCAGCGCGTGCGCGCCGAGGAAGGTCGTGCGCACCTCGATACCGGGCTCGTCGCCGAGCCTGCGGGCAACCTCCAGCATCCGGAGCTCGGTCGCGCGATCGAGGCCATAGCCCGACTTGATCTCGACCGTGGTCACGCCGTCCGCCCGCAATGCCTCGAGCCGCCGTCTCGCACTTTGCTCGAGCGCCTCGGCGCTGGCCGCGCGGGTGGCCCGGACCGTGCTCGCGATACCCCCGCCCGCGCGCGCGATCGCCTCGTAGGAGATCCCCTGCAGGCGCTGCTCGAACTCCGCCGAGCGGTCGCCCCCGAACACGAGGTGCGTGTGGCAGTCGATCAGGCCCGGGGTCAGCCAGCCGCCCCGGCCGTCGATCAGGGCGGCGGCATCGCGATGCGGCAGTTCGGCCTCGGCACCGACCCAGGCGATCCTCCCGTCCCGGACCGCGAGCGCGCCCGCCGTGATCGCGCCGTACGCGCCGCGCTCCTCGGTCATCGTGGCGAGATGGACGTTGGTCCACAGGCTGTCCCAGATCGGCATGGCCGAACTCCGCAGGCGACCGCTCCGGCGCGATCGCAGCGGACCCCTGCGCCGGCGTCAAGCCAGTTGACCTGGAAGTTCAGTGTGAGTAACGCCCGGAGGGTCGACACCGTTCCTGGACTCAAGGATGACCGTCCTCTGGGCCGAGACCGCGCTGCTCCCCGACGGCTTTGCCGCCGGCGTCCGGCTCGAGATCGATCCGGCGGGCGACCTCGCCTCGGTCCAGGCCGGCGCTGGCCCGACCGGTGCGGAGCGGCTCGGGGGCATCGTGCTCCCGGGCATGCCGAATGTGCACAGCCACGCGTTCCAGCGCGCCATGGCCGGGCTCGCCGAGCGCCAGGAGGCGGGCGAAGCCTCGTTCTGGACCTGGCGGGCGGTGATGTACCGCTTTCTCGAGCGGATCGGCCCCGACGAGCTGGCCGCGATCGCGGCCCAGCTCTACGTCGAGATGCTGGAAGCGGGCTATACCGCGGTCGGCGAGTTCCACTACCTGCACCATCGGCCGGACGGCGGCGCCTACGACGATCCGGCCGAGCTGTCGCGGGCGATCCTCTCGGCCCAGCGGCAGGCCGGGATCGGGCTCACGCATCTGCCCGCGCTGTACATGGCGGGCGGCTTCGGCGGCGCGCCGCCGGATCCCGGGCAGCGCCGGTTCCTCCACGACCTGGACGCCTTCGGCGCGCTGCTGGAGCGGATCGCCGGCGCGTTCGAAGGTGATCCGGACCTTCGGCTCGGGATCGCGCCCCATTCGCTGCGCGCGGTCCCGGATCAGGCGCTGCTCGAGGCGATCGCGATACTCGAGCGGATCGACCCGGACGCGCCGATCCACATCCACGTCGCCGAGCAGGTGCGTGAGGTCAGGGAGTGCCTCGCCTGGTGCGGCCGGCGCCCGGTCGCCCATCTGCTCGAGCTGGCGCCGGTCGGGCCGCGCTGGTGCCTGATCCACACCACCCACATGGACGACGACGAGATCGCGGATCTCGCCCGCTCCGGCGCGCTCGCGGGCCTGTGCCCGACCACCGAGGCCAACCTCGGCGACGGCCTGTTCAAGCTCGCGGCCTTCCTCGACGCGGGCGGTCGGTTCGGGATCGGCTCCGACAGCCATGTCTCGGTCAGCCCGATCGAGGAGCTGCGCTGGCTCGAGTACGGCCAGCGGCTCGACACCCTCCGCCGCCTGGTCGCGAGCAGCATCGAGGAGCCGCACTGCGGCGCCCGGCTCTGGCAGGCGGCGCTGGCCGGCGGTGCCCAGGCGCTCGGGCGCAGAATCGGCCGTCTGGCGCCCGGCCACCGGGCCGATCTGATCCGGCTCGACGCCGACCATCCGGTGCTCGCCGGCCGTCGCGGTCCGACGCTGCTCGACAGCCTGGTTTTCGCCGGCAACGCCAGCCCGGTCCGGGACGTCATGGTCGGCGGCCGCTGGCGGGTGAGGGACGGCCGGCACGTTGCCCGCGACGAGGTCGGCCGGCGCTACCGGGCCGCGCTCCGGCGCCTTTGCGACTGAGGCTCTGATGTTCGACGTCTGCGTGATCGGCCCCGTGTCGCGCGACATCGTCGCGGTCGGCGCCACCGAGTACCCGCCGCAGCCGGGCGGCGCCGCCTATTACTCGACCATGGTCTACGTCGCGCTCGGGCTCAGGACGGCGGTCGTCACCCGGGTGGCACCCGCCGACGAGCCGTTTCTGTTCAGGGAGCTGCGCGCCGCCGGGGTCGAGGTGTGTAATCTTCCGAGCAGGACGACCACGACTTTCCGCAACGAATACGATCCCGATCAGCCGGACGCCCGATGGCAACGGGTCGATTCGATCACTGACCCGATCGGGGTCGGCGATCTGCCGCCGATCGAGGCCCGGGCCTGGCAGATCGGGCCGCTCACCAGCCGCGACGTCGAGCTTGCCGTCATCGATCGCTGCGCCGCTGCCGGCGGCCTGGTCGGGCTGGACGTCCAGGGCCTGACGCGGCGGATCGTCAAGGGCGCGGTCGAGGCGGCGCGGCCGGCCCCCCGGCTCGGCGAGCTCGCGCACCTCGACGTGCTCAAGGCCGACGAGGCGGAGCTTTTGATCCTGACCGGCATGACCGATGTCGCCGGGGCCGCGGCCAGGGTCCGGGAGGTCGGCGTGCACGAGGTGCTGGTGACCAAGGCGAGCCGGGGCTCGACCGTGTTCGGCCCGCAGAGCGCCTTCGAGATCAACGCGATCGTCCCCCGCCGCCATGTCGATCCGACCGGCTGCGGCGACACCTATCTCGCGGCCTACCTCGCGATGCGGCTTGGCAACGCGGAGCTCGCCGCCTGCGGCGCGTTCGCCTCGGCCGCCGCCGGGATCAAGATGGAGAGCGCCGGACCGCTGCGCGCCGGGCGCGCCGAGATCCTGGCAAGGCTAGAAGCCGGGCCCCGGCTTAGCGGATCGGCCTGAGCTCCTGCCTGGCCGCGGTCGATCCCGGATCAGGCGGCCCGGGCGCCGGGCTCGGTGGTCGTCGGCGCGGCCCGGCGGGCGCCGCCCAGCAGTGCAAGACCCCGGCAGGCGACGTAGAACACCGGCGTGAAAATCAGCCCGAAGAACGTCACGCCCAGCATGCCGAAGAACACCGCGGTCCCGAGCGACTGGCGCATCTCGGCGCCGGCACCGGTCGCGAGCGCGAGCGGGATCACCCCCAGGATGAAGGCGAAGGAGGTCATCAGGATCGGCCGAAGGCGCGTGCGCGCGGCCGCGGTCGCCGCCTCCCGCCGGTCGAGCCCGTGCTCCTCACCCTGGCGCGCGAACTCGACGATCAGGATCGCGTTCTTGGCGGCGAGCCCGACCAGGACCACGAACCCGATCTGGGCCAGGATGTTGACGTCCATGCCGCGCGCGAGCAGGCCGCTGACCGCGGCGAGCAGGCACATCGGCACGATCAGGATCACCGCGAGCGGCAACAGCCAGCTCTCGTATTGAGCGGCGAGCAACAGGAACACGAACACGACCGAGGCCGCGAACACCAGCAGGCCGCCGCCGCCGGCGAGCTTCTCCTGCAGCGCGAGCTCGGTCCATTCGTAGCCGAAGCCGTCGGGCAGCACCCGGGCGGCCAGGTCCTCCATCTTGGCGAGCGCCTGGCCGGTCGAGGTGCCGGGCTGCGTGCTGCCCTGGACCTCGGCCGCGGGATAGAGATTGTAGCGGGGCACCCGGTAGGGCCCGCTGATGTCGCGGAAGGTCGCGACCGAGCCGAGCGGCACCATCGCGCCCTGGGCGCTGCGCGTCTTCAGCCGCTCGATGTTGCGCAGGTCCTGGCGGAACGGAGCGTCCGCCTGGGCCGTGACCCGGTAGGTGCGACCAAGCAGATTGAAGTCGTTGACGTAGATCGAGCCGATGTAGACCTCGAGCGCCTCGAACACCTGCTCGGGCGTGACGCCCAGCATCTCGGCCTTGACCCGGTCGATGTCGGCGTAGAGCTTGGGCGTCGAAGTATTGAACAGGGTGAAGACCCGGACGAGGCCGGGCGTCTGGTTGGCCGCGCGCACCAGCTCGCCGGTCGCGGCCTGAAGGGCATCGAGGCCGCGCCCGCGCCGGTCCTGGACCATCATCTTGAAGCCGCCCGCGGTGCCAATGCCGCGCACCGGCGGCGGCTGGATCACGATCAGGAGCGCCTCCTGGATGGCGCCGTAGCGGCGCGACAGATCGGCCAGGATCTTGTCCGCGGACAGGCCCTGCGCGGCGCGCTCGTCGAACGGCGCCAGCGGCGTGAAGATCGCGCCGGCATTGGGCGCGTTGGTGAACGTGGCACCGTCGAAGCCGGCAAATGGCACGGCGTGCGCCACGCCTGGCGTGCCGAGCGCAATCTCGGTCGCGCGGCGCACGACCGCGTCGGTGCGGGCGAGCGAGGCGCCCGGCGGCAGCTGGATCACGGTGATCAGATAGCCCTGGTCCTGCGGGGGGATGAAGCCCGTCGGCGCGCGCTGGAACTGCCAGCCGGTCAGCGCGATCAGCCCGGCGTAGACCACGAGCGCGATCCCGGTCCGCCGGACCAGCCGTGCGGTCAGGCCGCCGTAGCCGCGCGACAGCCGGTCGAACAGCCAGTTGAAGCCGGCGAAGAAGCCGTGCACCGGACGCAGCAGCAGCGGGCGTCGGCGCTCGGCCTCGGGCCGGTGCGGCTTCAGCAGCAGCGCGCACAGCGCCGGGCTCAGAGACAGCGAAATCAGGCACGAGATTGCGGTCGCGGCCGCGATCGTGACCGCGAACTGGCGGAAGAACTGGCCCGAGATGCCGCTGATGAAGGCGGCCGGGATGAACACCGCGCCGAGCACGAGCGCAATCGCGATCAGGGCTCGGCCGACCTCATCGATCGTGCGGTGCGCCGCCTCCTTGGGCGACATGCCCTGCTCGAGGTTGCGCTGCACGTTCTCGACCACGACGATCGCATCGTCGACCACGATCCCGATCGCGAGCACGAGGCCGAACAGCGACAGGTTGTTGAGCGAGAAGCCGAACGCCGCCATCACCGCGAAAGTGCCGATCAGCGAGATCGGGATGGCGACGATCGGGATGATCGAGGCGCGCCAAGTCTGCAGGAACAGGATCACGACCAGCACGACCAGGATCGCCGCCTCGTAGATCGTATGGATCACCGCCTCGACCGACCGGGCGATGAACTCGGTCGGGTTGTAGACGACGTCGTAGCGCAGGCCCGAGGGGAAGCTCTTGGACAGCTCGGCCATGGTCGCGAGCAGCCGGTCGGCGGTCGCGAGCGCGTTCGAGCCCGGCTGCTGGAAGATCAGCAGCGGCACCGCCTGGCGCTTGTCGAGGTAGCCGTTGGCGCTGTAGTCCTGGGCCCCGAGCTCGACCCGGGCGATGTCGCGCACGCGCGTCACCCGGCCGCCGGGCTCGGTCTTGACCACGATGTTCTCGAACTCCTTGGCGTCCTTGAGTCGGCCCAGCGTCTCGACGTTGAGCTGGAAGGCGCCCTGCTTCGGCACCGGCGGCTGATCGAGCACGCCCGAGGCGACCTGGACGTTCTGGCCGCGCAGCGCCGTGACCACATCGCCCGCGGTCAGGTTGCGCGCCGCCACCTTGTCCGGGTCGAGCCAGATCCGCATCGAGTAGTCGCGCGAACCGAACACGCGCACGTCGCCGACGCCGTCGAGCCGCGCCAGCACGTCCCTGATCTGCAGCGTGGCATAGTTGGAGATGTAGA
Organism: Geminicoccaceae bacterium; assembly: GCA_036265855.1. Classification (GTDB taxonomy): domain Bacteria; phylum Pseudomonadota; class Alphaproteobacteria; order Geminicoccales; family Geminicoccaceae; genus DATAOG01. The sequence continues at coordinate 8,846 of DATAOG010000020.1, forward strand.
GCTGATCGCGCGTGCCGTCGGGCGAGCTGAGGTGGATCACCATCAACAGGTCGGGCGAGTTCTTGCGCACCGTGACGCCGATCTGGCGGACCTCCTCGGGGAGTCTCGGCTCGGCGATCGCGACCCGGTTCTGGACCAGCACCTGGGCGATGTCGAGGTCGGTGCCGAGCGCGAAGGTGACCGACAGCGTGAGCTGGCCGTCGGCAGTTGCCTGGCTCACCATATAGAGCATGCCCTCGACGCCATTGATTTCCTGCTCGAGCGGCGTCGACACCGTCTGGCTCACGACCTCGGCCGAGGCGCCGGGATAGCTCGCGGTGATCTGGACCGTGGGCGGCGCGATCTCCGGATACTGGGCGACCGCCAGGCCGAAGTAGGCCGCGGCGCCGAGCAGCGTGATCAGGATCGAGACGACCGCCGCGAAGATCGGCCGGTCGACGAAGAAATGGCCAAAGCCCATCGCGGCGGCCCGGCCGGTCAGCCCTCGGAGGCCGCGGTCGTCGACGGCACCTGGATCTGGCCCTCCTTCGGCCTCACCTCCATGCCCGGCCGCACCCGCACCAGGCCGTCGATCACGATCCGGTCGTCGCCGGTCAGGCCTTTGCGCACGATGCGCAGACCGAACTCTTGCGGTCCCGGGCGGATCGCCTTGGGCACGATCTTGTTGTCCGGGGTCACGGCCATGACCAGCTTTTGCGCCTGGTCGGTGACGATCGCCTCATCGGGGATCAGGACCGCCGGGTACTCCGGCGAGCCGGGGATCCGGATCGTGCCGAACTGCCCTGGCTTGATCAGGCCGTCCGGATTGAGGAACTCGGCGCGCGCGCGCACCGTGCCCGAGCTCTGGTCGACGACGTTGTCGACGAAGTTCATCTGACCCTGCCGGTGCCAGTTGTCCTCGTCGACCAGCTTCACGTTGACGAGCGTCGAGCGCTTGCTGGTCGAGGGCAGTTCGCCCGCCAGCACCGCGCGCTGGTAGCCTAGGAAATCGGCCTCGCTCATGTCGAACACGAAATAGATCGGGCTCTGCGACACGATCGTGGTCAAAAGCGTCGTGTCGGTGACCAGGTTGCCGAGGTCGACCCGGCGGTTGGAGATCCGTCCGGCGACCGGCGCCGAGACCCGGGTATAGTCGAGGTTGAGCTGGGCCTGCTGGACAGCCGCCTGCGCTGAGGCCACGCTCGCGTCGGCGGCGTTGCGCTCCTCAATCCGCTGGTCGTAGTTGGTCTGGGCAAAAGCCGGGCTGCCGACCAGCTTGGCGACCCTTTGAAACTCCAGCTTGGCCAGCTCGAGCTGAGCCTGAGCGTTCGAGAGATCGGCGCGGGCGCGCTGCAGCGCGGCCTCAAACGGCCGCGGGTCGATCAGGAACAGATTCTGGCCCTTGTCGACGACCTGGCCGTCCTGGAAGTCGATGCTCGCGAGATAGCCCGAGACCCGGGCGCGGACATCCACCTGCTGCTCGGCCTGGAAGCGGCCGGTAAACTCGGTCCACTCGACCAGCTTCTCGACCAGAGGATGAGCCACGGTGACCTCGGGCGGCGGCGGCGCCGCCGCGGCATTGCCACTATCGCTGCCGCGCTCGCAGCCGGCCAGCGCCAGTGCGCCGACCAGGATCAGGGTCGCCCGCTCGATCCCGGTCGCCTGCCGCATCAGGGCTCGCCGCATCCCGCCACTCCCTCCGCCCCGCCGGACCGCGAGGCGCGTCTGCTTGCCGTACTCGCAGGTCAAATAGAGCAATCCGCCGCGATCGGTATCAGTTGCCGCGCGGAGAAGCTATGCGCGACAGCATAACTCGGCGCCCGCCGGTCCGCGAGCGTCGGGGCCGGGCCTGATCGGGGTCCGATAAGGGTCGGCCGCCGCCTGACCTGCTCAGGCTGCGGCCGCTCCGGCTAGTGG
>DATAOG010000021.1:0-2825 GCA_036265855.1 Geminicoccaceae bacterium
AACGCGATCGAGACCTCGGAGGACAAGAGCTGGTTCACGACCCGGACCGAGGTCCACTGCCGGCGCTGCGGCGGCCATCTCGGCCACGTGTTCGATGACGGCCCGCCGCCGACCGGCCTGCGCTACTGCATGAATGGCGTCGCGATGAAGTTCGTGCCGGCCGGCAGCAAGACGCCGGGGAACGCCTGATGCGCCGCCCACTCGTCCTCGCCTTGGCCGCGATGGGAATGGCGCTCGCGTCGGGCGCGGTCGCCGAGGACCAGCCTGCCTCGCCGGCCGCCGGTAAGCCTGCGGTCGCGACGTTCGCGGGCGGCTGCTTCTGGTGCATGCAGCCGCCGTTCGACCGGACGCCGGGCGTGCTGCGCACGACCGCGGGCTACACCGGCGGCAGCAAGGTCAATCCGACCTACCACGAGGTCTCGGACGGCGGCACCGGCCATGCCGAATCGGTCGAGATCACCTACGATCCGAGCAAGGTCAGCTATCAGCAGCTGCTCGACATCTACTGGCACAACGTCGACCCGCTCGATGCCGGCGGCCAGTTCTGCGACCGTGGCAACCAGTACCGGACCGCGATCTTCTATCATGGCGACGAGCAGAAGCGGGAGGCGGAGGCGTCCAAGCAGGCGCTTCTCGACAGCAAGCACTTCGAGCAGCCGGTCGTGACCGAGGTCGTGCCGGCCGGGCCGTTCTACCCGGCGGAGGACTACCACCAGGAGTATTACAAGAAGAACCCGATCCGGTACAAATTCTATCGCTGGAACTGCGGCCGCGACCAGCGCCTGGCCGAGCTCTGGGGCGAGGCGCCGACGCACTGAGCCGCTTGCGTCACGCGGCGGGGCTCGCCGCCGGCCGCACCAGGTCGAGCCCGGTCTGAGCGATCGCGGGGGCGGCCTCGCCGCCGCCCGCGACGGTCACGGTCGGGAAGGCGAACTTGATGCCGTTGGCGTCGAACGCCTTCTTGATCATGCCATAGGCGCGGCGGCGGATCACGAACTGCTCGCCCGGCTTGGTCATCATCTTCATCCGGATCTGGATCGCGAAATCGCCGAACTGCTCGACGCCCTGCATCTTCAAGGTCTCGATGATGTGCGGCGCGAACTCCGGGTCAGCCTGCAGCTGCTTGCCGATCTCTTTGATGAGCCGCTTCGCCAGGTCGAGGTCGGTGTCATAGGTGACCCCGATGCTCAACTTGTCGATCACCCAGTCGCGGCTCATGTTCTCGATCGCGCCGAGCGTGCCGAACGGCACCGTATAGAGATAGCCGCGGTGGTGGCGGAGCTTGATCGAGCGCAGCGAGAACGACTCGACCGTACCCTTGTAGTTGCCGCTGACGATGTACTCGCCGATCCGGAAGGCGTCATCGAGCAGGTAGAACATGCCGGAGATGACGTCCTTGACCAGCGTCTGAGCGCCGAAGCCGAGCGCGACGCCGACCACGCCGGCGCCGGCGATCAGGGGGCCGATCTCGACGCCGAGCGACGAGAGCGCCATCATGCCGGCCATCACGATCAGGACCACCCACAGCAGGTTCTTGAAGATCGGCAACAGCGTGCGCAGCCGCGCCCGGCGCCGCGCCTCGTCGCCCTCGACCAGGCCCCCGCTGCTGGCCTCGGCAAGCCGGCTATCGATCCAGGCGCGGGCGAGATGCCAGGCGAAGTCGGCGAGCAGCAGGATGACCACGGCGTTGATCGCACCGCGCAGCAACCGGGTCGCCATCGTGTCCTGCATGGTCATGGCGGCGACATCGAGGCCGAGCAGCCAGGCGATCAGATAGGCGCCGCCGATCAGCAGGGCCGCGCTGATCCCGCGCTCGATCGTGACCGCGGTGAGCGATGGCACCGAGTCGTCGGCGACAGCGCTGTCCGCCGGGCGGCGCACATGGCGGACCGCAAGACGGGCGCCCTGAATCGCGATCGGCAGCAGCAGGAGCACGACGCCGATGTAGAATGGCGTCGGCGAGCCGGTGAACAACAGCAGCCAGACGACCACCAGATAAAGCGAGAGCAGCCAGGCGCCGAGCCGGTGCGTGCCGCTCGCGGGAACACCGGTGCCCCGCGCCGGACGCCGCCAGACGACGTAGAGCGCCAGCCCGACCAGGATGACCCCGCCGGCGAGACCGATCAGGTACCCGGCGGACCGGCTGACCCCCAGCACGGCGAGCCCGCTGAGGGTGAACTTCACGAAGAAGAACCAGCCGACCAGAACCGCCGACCATATGAACCAGAAGCGGGCGGTCGCGGTCGCCATCGGCACCAGACGGAAGCGCTCGGCGCCGGGCGCCAGCAGGAAGCGCCCGAGCACCAGCACCAGGCGGACGATCAGGAACACAAGCAGATAGCCGAGCACGACGTGCTTGAGCAGCGGCGGCCAGTCGAACAGCAGGAAGGCGCCGATGCTGCCGACCGCGAAGGCGAGCAGCACGAGCAAGCCATAGGTCGCCCGGATCGCGATCGCCCGCAGGCGCTCGCCGGGCGTCCCGAGCGGGCTCGCGATCAGGCGCTGGCGGACGCCGGCCGAGGCCCACCACAACAGCCACTCGAGACCGAAACCGAGCGCGACGAACGCGGCGATCAGCACGATCGGCCTCTGGCCGCCCCATGCCCCGCGTTCGGCATCGAAGGTCGCCCAGGCGCCGCGAAGCTCGGCGGGAAGGGTCGGCACCGACGCCCCGAGCTCGCGCAGAAAGCCGCGCATCCGGTCGAGCTGGCTGTCCATCATCATCTGGGCGGCCATCGGCGGGGTCGGCGCCGCCGGGGCGTCCACGGCGGCCGGCGGCGGCCGCTCGGCCTGCGCCTGCAGCCAGGCCTGCACGCCCGGATCGC
>DATAOG010000022.1:0-6224 GCA_036265855.1 Geminicoccaceae bacterium
CCGGCTCATGTGCCGTGTTGTTGAGCGCGCGCTGGTCCGCGGCCGGAGCACCGGTCCTCCCGGCGCCGCCGGTCCGGCGGACCGGAGCGCGGCGGGGCGGCGGCGCGATCGGACGCAAACGCCAAGGGCGGCGATGATCGGGCGGGCCGCTCGCCCGGAACGCCCGGCTGGTCTAGCCGTGCTGATCCTTGGGCTTGGCCTGGCCGTCATCCTCCGGCTCATGTGCCGTGTTGTTGAGCGCGCGCTGGTCCGCGGCCGGCGCGCTGCCGTAGCGCAGCACGACGGTCGCCGGGCACTGGTCGATCACCGCCTCGCCAGCGGTGAAGTTCCGGCTCTCGCGGCCGTTGATCGTGACTCCGATCAGCGGCTGCCCGAGCGGCGATGGCAGCACGATCCGGCCGGGCGGCAGCGCGATGTCGCCGCCCAGCGCGACCGTGAGCTCCTTGTCGCCGTGCGGTTGGATCGAATAGTTCAGCGTGCCGAAATAGGTCGGCAGGCGTTTGACGCTGACGCCGCTGTCGCTCAGCACCCACTCCGGCAGCAGTCCGGCGCCGATCACCAGAGCCTGATCGTCCTCGCGCTCATAGGCGAACATGGTCCGGACCGAGCGGATGAACTCGGCGCCCACCCAGCTGTGCGGCAGGTCGCCGATGAACTTCGGCGCCCGCGGCTCGCGCCAGACGACCTCGGCCCAGCCATTCCATGCCGGCGGCCTCAGGCCGCCGAACAGGTACTCCAGAACCTCGTGGGCCTGGCTCTTCAAGCCCATCCGGATCATCGGCCCGATGGTCCGGAACTCGTAGGGCGTGTAGCGCTCGAACTGCGGATCGTTGATGTGGTCGTTCTTGCGGGCGTTGAAGTAGCGATAGTACTCGTCGAACGTCTGCCGGAACGCGGGCTCCGGCAGGTTGCGCAGCTCGCCGACCGGATCGGCGGCGATCGCCGTCGAGGTGAAGTCGAAATCGCCGAGCTCGGCGGCACCCGGGATATAGGCGATGCCGTGCCCCTGCATGCTGAGCGCGATCGAGGCGTAGAGGTCGGCGCGGAACTCGTCGCGCATGCGGCCAAACAGGGCGGCGTGCGCGTCGTCGCCGAGCACGGTCGCCATCCAGGCGGCATCCTTCAGTCCGAGCAGCACGAACAGGCCGTCCCAGTAGGAGTGCACGGGATTCTGGATGTAGCCTTCGTGGCTGATCGATTTCGGCACCAGGCCGTAGTACATCCGCTTGCCGGGCTGCTGGTACTCCTCGGTCCGCCGTTCCTGCCGCAGGCCGTCGATGTAGCCGACCGCGCCGACCGCGCCCGGCCACATCTCGGTGAGCAGGCCGACGTCGTGCGAGAAGCGGTAATACTCGCCCAGCAGATAGAGCCATTCGCCGTGGCTGTCGTGCTCGACGGCGCGATCGGCGCCGCGGGCATCGACGCAGCACGGGATGGCGCCGTCCTTGAGCTGGTAAGGCGCGTACCACTCGATGAACTCGCGCACCTGCTCCGGATGAGCCATGCGCAGGAGCGCCGCCGAGATCAAAGCGCCGTCGCGGATCCAGGTGCGCTTGTAGGCGCGCGGCCCCGGCTGGAGCGCCGGGCCATCGGCGTTGATCAGAATGTACGCGAGCGTGGTCTTGAGCGCGTCGATGATCTTCCGGTCCCTGCCCGGAATGTCGATGTCCACCCGATCCAGCGCCCGGTGCCAGTCCTTGACCGTGGTCTCGAAGGCCTCGGTCCAGAGCCGGGCGGCATCCGGATCGGTCGCCTCGGTCGGCACCGCCGGGCTTTCCTTGAACAACGGGACCACCAGGTAGACGTCCCGCTGCTGGCCGGCGGCGAGATCGAGATTGAACTCCAGCGCCCCCGAGGCGTAGCCGAACTTGTCGAACACCGAGGTCTGGCCGGGTAGGGCGCCCGCCTTGAGGTATTCGGTGATGCTGCCATCCTCGAAGCGCGCGGCGCCGAAATTCTCCGGCCGGCTGAGCGCCACCAGGCGCTTGTCGCGGTCGATGACGACGGTCCGGTCACTGTAGGTCAGATCCTGGACCCGGACCGCGCCCCCGCCGCCGTTCAACGTCTGCCACGGCGGATTGACCCGGAACGGTCGCAGCGCGAGGAACAGGCGCCCCTTCACCGGCTCCGAGGCATCGTTGCTGATCCGGTAGCGCAGCCAGAGCGACGAGCGACCCGGCTCGCCGGCGGCGAACGCGGTGACCTTCAGGCGGGCCCTGGAGCGGGTCCAGGTCACGCTCGGGATCGGCAGATAGCCCTGCTCGAGCTCCTGCATCGGCTCGATGTCGTTCCAGGTGACCAGCTGCCCGTCCAGATAGAGGAAAGGCTCGATCGAGCCCCAGCCGTCGCCGGGCTCGACCATGCCGGCCTCGTCGATCAGCGCGCGCTGGTGGTCGCCCGGCACGCCGGCGACGGTCCAGTAGCTCTGCTCATCGGCAAAGTATCTGGGGTAGGTGCCCCGCGGCGCGTCCCGGGCGATCGCGGCGAAGAAATGGTTGGGCGACAAGCCGAACTGATAGGGCTTGATCTCGATGCTCTTGATGCCGTAGCCGGCGGTCCGGCTGCTCTGCTTGAGATCGAGGCGCAGATAGCGGGACTCGGTCTCGGGCAGGTAGATGTAGTCGCGGCCGCCGTTGCCGGCCTCGACGTGGAACGCGTTCTGCCAGTCGCGCTCGTTGTCGGAGACCTGGATGTCGTACGTCCGGGCGAAATCCTGGCCGTCCCAGTCGATCACGAGCCCGCCGTACTCGCGCAGCTTCTTGAAATCGAACTGCAGCCACTGCTCCTCGGCGACCGTGCCGCTATGCCATTCGGTCGCCGGGTCGCCATCGAGGACGGCCTCGGTCCGGCTGCCCTCGGCGCTGGTCGAAGCCTTGAGGTCGGGGGTCAGATCGTAGGGCCCGAGATCGCGCTCGGCGAAGCTCAGCTGGTCGATCCAGACCGAGCCGGCGCCGCCACGGCCGGCGGCGACCGCGATCTCGAGCGTCGCCACCTGCTTCAACTCGCTCCGATCCGGACCCCAGGCGAACTCGATGTGCCGCTTCTTGATCGTCACCTTGCGCCACTGCGACGGGAACTCGAAATGGCGCAGCGAGGCCCACCACACGTTCTGCCCCGAGGGGTCGATCAGCTTGAGCTCGAGGTTGTTCTCGGGCGCATCACCGCGGATATAGAACGAGAACGCGTAGTCGTCGGGCAGCGGCAGGTCGATCTTCTTGCGCGCGATGACGTAGCCGGCGTTGCCCTTGAAGTCGAAGTCGAGGCGCATCGCCATGCCGCGATAGCCGTCGTCCTGGGCGAGCTCGACGCTGACGCCTTCAGACGCGCTCGTCGACCAGCCGCTGAGGTTCTCGAAATCGTCGAGGAGCGCCGCCCGGGCCGCGGGCGCGAACAGCGCCAGCGCGACCAGCAGCACGGCCGTCCAGACGGCGGCCGCACCGGTCGGGCTCCAACCGTGGCGATCTCGGGACTCATCCGGCATCACGTGACGACTCCGATCCACACCGCTGTGGCGGCAGAGAAACACCCCGTGGCGCGACCGTCGCGCCCCTGTGCCCCCATCCATCGCTCCGGATTTCCGCAGCGTACAGTAACAAGTTGGTGCTTCGAGTAAAGAAATCATCAACCCATAGGGGACAAACGGTCACGCTCTGTGGCATTCCTGCACAGCCTTCGGGATACCCGCTCCCAATTACCGCCGGCCGAGTTAATCAATCCTTAAGGCTGCCGGCCGTAATGCCCTCGATGTAGGCACGCTGCACGAAGGTGAAGAGGAGCAGGACCGGCAGGATCGTCAGCACCGAGCCAGCCATCATCAGCTCGGTGTCCTGGACGTGTTCGCCGAGCAGGTTGGCGAGCGCCACCGGCAGCGTGTACATGCGCTCGTCGGTCAGCACGATCAGCGGCCACATGAAATCGTTCCAGGCGCCCATGAACGTGAAGATCGCGAGCGTGACCAGAATTGGCCGGCAGATCGGCAGGACCACGAGCGTGTAGATCCTGAACTCGCCGGCGCCGTCGATCCGGGCCGCCTCGAGCAGGCTGTCCGGGATCGAAAGCGCGTACTGCCGGATCAGGAAGATGCCGAAGATGCTGGCCATCCCCGGCACGATCACGCCCCACCAGCTGTTGATCAGGCCGAGCTGCTTCAGCATCAGGAACAGCGGCAGCATGGCAACCTGAGCCGGAATCACCAGCGCGCTCAGCAGCAGCCGGAAGATCCGATCCGCGCCGCGGAAGCGGAGCTTGGCGAACGCGTAGCCGGCCATCGAGTTGACCAGCAGCGAGATCGCCGTGATCGCGCTCGCGATCAGGAAGCTGTTCAAGAAGTAGCGCGCCAGATGCAGGCGCGCGAACAGCGCCGCGTAGTGCTCGAAGGTGGGACGACTCGGCCACAGGCGCGGCGGATAGATGCTGGCCTCGCCCGCAGGCATCAGCGACGCCGAGACCATCCACAATAGCGGTGCCAGCGTCAGCACGAGCCCGAGCAGCAGCAGCCCGTAGAGCACCGCCCGCTCGAGCTCCCGGCCGATCACAGGCCCCTCCGCAGGCGCAGCTGCAGGACCGTGCCGGCGAGCATGATCACGAACAGCAGCACCGCGATCGCCGCGGCGTAGCCGAGGTTCCACCAGCGGAAGCCCTGCTCGTACATCAGCAGCACGACGCTGAGCGTGCTGTCGGCGGGCCCGCCCTGGGTCATCACGTAGGGCTCGGCGAACAGCTGGAACGAGCCGATCATGGTCAGGACGCCGACGAACAGAAACGTCGGCGCCAGCATCGGCAGCGTGACGTAGCGCAGCTGCTGGAGCCGGCCGGCGCCGTCGATCCTGGCGGAATCGTAGAGCTGCTCGGGAATGCTCTGCAGGCCGGCGATGAAGATGATCATGTTGTAGCCGAAATTCTTCCAGATCGCCATCAGGATCAGGGCCGGCATTGCGAGCCAGGGATCGCCGAGCCAGTCGAGCGGACCGATCCCGAGCAGGCCGAGGCCATAGTTCAACAGGCCGTAGCGCGGGTGATAGAGGTAGCGCCAGACGACCGCGACCGCGACCAGAGCGGTCATCACCGGCAGGAAATAGACGATCCGGAACACGGCCTTGAAGCGGACGAGCCGGGCGTTGATCAAAAGCGCCGCCCCGAGCGAGACCAGCACCGACAGCGGTCCGCCGACCAGCACGAAATAGAAGGTGTTGAGCAGCGCCCGCCAGAACAGCGGGTCCTCGAGCAGCCGGCCGTAGTTGCGCAGCCAGATGAAGCGCAGGTAGTCGAGGTGGCCGAGCGCGTAGATGTCGAAGTCGCTGAGGCTCAGCGCCAGCCCGGCCGCGACCGGGAGCAGGAAGAACACCGCGATCAGGGCGAGCGCCGGCAGCGCGAACCACAGGCCCGATCTCACGATGCCGCTGTCCGCAGACGCCCGCAGGAATCGCCGGCCTCCCTGGCGGCGCCGCCGGCCCGCCGCTGGAGCAGCCAGCGCCGCTTCTCGAGGATCTGGTCGACATCGGCATCGAGCGCCGCGACCGTGGCGTCGAGCGTGCGGTCGCCGCGCACCAGCTGGTCGACCCGACGGGTGATCACGGCCGTGATCCGCTCCCATTCCGGAATCTTGGGCGGCGAGCGCACCCGCTGCAGCTGCTCGAAGAAAGCCCGCGCGCGGCGATCGCCCGCGAGCGCCGGGTCCGCCCAGGCGGCGGTCCGGGCCGGCAGATTGCCGCTCAGCTGGTAGAAGCGGATCTGCTGCGCGGTGCCGCCCAGGAACTCGATCAGCTTCCAGGCGGCGTCCTGGTGCGGCGAGGTCCGCCGGATCGCGAGACTGGCGCCGCCCGCGAGCGATACCCCCGGATAGCGCCGGTCGGGCGAGGGCATCGGCGCGGTCGCCCAGGCGTCCTTGAGCGCAGCCGGCATCCGGCTCGCGAACTCGCCCAGGTTCCACGGCCCGCTGAGGTACATGGCGAAGCGCCCGCTCGCGAACTCCTGGTACAGGTTCGCGATCTCGGCGCCGGTCCGGGCCGAGGCGAAGCCGTCCTTGAACATCGCGAGATAGAAGGCGAGCGCCTTGCGGAAGCCCTGGCCGTCGAAGTTGCCGCACTCGGCATCGCCCTTGAGCAGATCCGCGTCCTGCTCGAGCGCCAGGATCACGAGCGGCGCCCATTCGTTGCTCGGCAGCACGATGGCGTCCGCATCGGCGCCGACCAGCCGCTTCACCGCGGCCATCGCGTCCCGCCACT
>DATAOG010000023.1:0-1823 GCA_036265855.1 Geminicoccaceae bacterium
CAACCGCTTTTCACAGTGTTGGAGTTGTAAGCACACCAGACCAGCTGCAAACGCGTCCTCCGATCTGTGGCTCAGAAGTGGCAAGGCATTAATTCCGATGGTCGCATTGGCCTGCCCAAAAACGCGCTTAGAACTGGTAAAATAATGTCGCGGGGCCGGGCTTCCCTAGATTTCATCCGCTGCCTGAACGGTGGTCGTCTGCGGCCTCGAAGAGCCAGGCGGCCAAGTAGTCGGCGCCGAATTCATTCGGCAGCATCGACCCGGATCAAGGATGCAAACGGTCAGGCGGCTGGGGGCGGGACGACAACCTCCTCGTAGGGGTGGCGGCGCGTGATCAGGCCGGCGTGCTCGAAGACATCGAGCGCGGTCTCGTAGGCATCGCGCGGGATCTCGAGCGGCCCTTGCCAGGTGCCGAGGCGCTGGTAGGCGGCGATCGTGCGCGCCAACGCCGCCTGGTCGACGCCGGGGAAAAAGCGCGCCTCAGCCTTGGCGATCGCCTCGGCGGGCGCGGTCGCGACCCAGATCCTGGACCTTTCGAACGCGCGTACGAAGGCCCGTGCGGCATCGCTCGCGAGCCAGCGGCGAGTGGCGCAGAGGCTGCTGAACGCGACCGGCCCGATCGCCTCGCCGACCGAGGCCAGCACATGCGCCGCGCCGTCATGCTCGAGCTGCTGCGGCGCCGGGCCCTGGAGATGGACGTAGTCGGCTTCACCCCGGCGGAAGGCCAGGGCCATCGCGTCCGGGCCGCCGGCATCGATCGCGCTCAGGCGCGCGTAGTCGACGCCCTGCCTGTGCAGCGCGTATTTCAGCATCGCGAGCGGCTGGCCGCCGTGGTCGGCCAGCACCCGGGCGCCCTCGAGCCTGCGCCAGGCAAACGCCGGGTCGGGATGCCGGCCCGCGATGAAGAAGCCGTCCCGCTGATTGATCTGGGCGAAATGCACAAGGTCCGAGCGCTCGCCGCGCTCGAGCGCGCCAAAGCTCGCCGACGGCGCCGACTGGATCAGGTCCAGGCTGCCGTCCAACAGACCGTCGCGCGCCGCCCGGCCCGGGCCCGCGACCGAGAACTCGGCGCCGAGCCCTTCGGCCTCGAGAAAGCCGCCGGCCTCGGTCGCGATCAGCGGGCTGTAGAACGCCGAGAAGCGCGAGAACATGATGCGGAGCTTGGTCATGGTGCGGTCCTTGCCCAGATCCGCGCGGCGCGCGCGCTCAGCCAGGCGCGGGCGAGCCGGCCGCCCGGTGATCCGCCGCGCGCGCGGCATCGGCCGCATTCAGGAACTGCTTCGTGCCGAGCCATACGGTCATGCCCGGCGGCGGATCGGCCAGAACGTAGCCGCCTGCAGCGCTCCGCACATAATCCGAACCGGGCAGCGCCGAACCGCAGCCGGCGAGCGCGCCGAGCAGGACGAGCAGGCTCAATCGATAGCCGAGTCTCCGGGCCACGCCATCTTCCTCCGGCAGCTGCGTTCGCGCGATCGAGCTTGTCCGCCAGCGAGGCTAGACCGCGGCGGCCCCGCCGGCAACCGGGACCCGCGCCGGCCGGGGGTATTGACGCCGCGAGCCGAAGAATTTTTCCCGTTGGGGACCGAACCGGATGGGCCGGCCCGCGTTTTATCCCGAAGGGCAGGGGCAGGTGGTCGACGCGGCCTTGCTTGGTGGAGTCACCCGCGAGCGCGCGGCCACCCCCTTGCCTCCCTGTGATCCCCTCCCAGCGCACTTCGGCCCCGGCACGTCCGGGGCTTTTTTCTCGACTTTCGGTGGTCGCCGCCGGCGCGCCATGGCAAGCTTCGCGGCTCGAGGCCGGGGGAGAGGACCATGCGGCTCTA
>DATAOG010000024.1:0-2842 GCA_036265855.1 Geminicoccaceae bacterium
CCGACCTCCAGCCGGAGGAGCGCCCATCCGCCGAGGTTGCGCGCTCGCCGGAGCGCGGTCAATCGCCGCGCGGGGCGGCGGTCAGGTGGCGAGCGGCAGGGCGCCGAGGTGGCCTTCGGAAGTGACCTCGAACACCGAGCGTTCGGGCACCTCCGGCCAGGGCTCGCCGGTGATCGGCTCGGAAGCGACGAGCAGCGCCCGGTAATCCTCCCGCGCGCCGGCGGCATGCGATCGGCCGCAGACCGGGCAAGGTCTCCGGCCGGTGCGCTCGAGGTAGTGCAGCGAGCGCTGCCAGCGGCTGCCGACCAGGCAGAGCCCGTCGGTCAAAAGCACGTTGAGGCCGAGGTGCGGCTCCTGGCCGATCGCGCGGCACCAGCCGATCACCCGCTCGAGCGCGAGCCGCAGGCTCGCCAGCACCGGGCGGGCCGGCACCTCGTCGTGCACCGACAGGATCAGGTGGAACAGGTGCTCGCTGTCGGTGCTGCCCCGGATCGCGGCCCGGTGCTCGGACGTCATCGCCGCCAGCAGCTGGGGCCGGATGTCGGCGAAGTAGGGCACGGTGCCGTTGTGCACGAACAGCCAGCCGGCGTGGTCGAAGGGGTGCGTGTTCTCGAGCGCCACGGTGCCGACGGTAGCGTGCCGGACGTGGGCCAAGACCGTGGTCGCCTGGGTGCGGGCGGCCGCGGCCTGGAACCAGCGATCGTCGTGCGCCGGGTGCGGCCGCCGCTCGATCACCCACTCGCTGCTCGCCTGAGCGGCGCCGGCCTCCGCGCTGCTGCCGTGAGCCGCGATGCCCCAGCCGTCGGCGTTCTCGAAGCCGCGCAGATCGAGCCGGCTCTGGGCGAGCAGCGAGTTCGGCGCCTGGACCAGGCAGCATTCGACCCGGGTCGGGGCGGTCGCGCGCAACGCGTAGAAGCGGCACACTGGCGTGATCTCCAAGGCTGGCTCCGGCGGCCCCGCAGGTGGGCCCAGGACCGGAGCGGGCTTGCCGGCCGCAAATCGCCGGCTCAGCGGATCGCGATCGGCGGCGCGCTGAGCCCGCCGGGTCTCAGAAGCCGCAGCCAGACGCTGACGGCGTCGAGCCCGTTCGAGCCGCCGTGCAACAGGTCGAACACCTCCTCCAACGGAGTGCGCCGCGGCGGGAAGACCCGGAGCTCGACCGGCCGGTCGGCCGGGACCCCGATCGCCGCGCGCGCGAGCTCGAGCGCGCGGGTGAAGCCGCCAAGCTCGTCGACCAGCCCCAGCCCCTTGGCCTGGGCCCCGGTCCAGACGCGGCCTTGGGCCGCTTTCTGGACCTCGGCCTCGGGCAGCGACCGGCCGCGCGCGACGCCGCCGACGAAGGCGCCGTAGATCTGGTCGAGGAACGCCTGGAGGCGCGCCCGACCGCGGGCATCGTAGTCGACGTCGGTGCTCCACATGTCCGCATTGGCGCCGCGCTGCACCCGGCCCCAGTTCACCCCGACGTCCTCCCAGAGCTGACTGAGCACCGGCTTGCCGGCGAACACCCCGATCGAGCCGGTCAGCGTGCCGGCCTCGGCGACGATCTTGGACGCGTCCATCGCGATCCAGTAGCCGCCCGAGGCCGCGACGTCGCCCATCGACACGATCACGGGCTTGCCGTGCTCGACCGCGCGCCGGACTTCGTGGCCGATCGTCTCCGAGGCGACCACCGAGCCGCCGCCGGAATCGATCCGGAACAGGATCGCCTTGACGGCCGGGTCGTCGGCCGCGGCGGCGAGCGCCCCGGCCACGGTATCGGCACCCATGATCCAGCCGCTGGCCGCCCCGTAGTCGCTCTTGCCGCTCTGGATCTGCCCGACGCCGCGCACCAGCGCGATCACCGGCGCATTGCTGCCGGCCGGCGGCACCGTGCGGGCGTAGTCCGCGACCGCGACCAGCTCGCTGCCGTGACCGGCCCGGCTCTCGGCCTGATCGACCACCTCGTCCCAATAGCCGAGGTGATCGACCAGCCCTTCCGCCTTGGCCTCGCTCGCGAGGTAGGGGCCGTCGTCGATCAGCTTCGCCACCCGCGCGGGTTCGAGGGTGCGGCCGGCGCCGATCCCCTCCTTGACCTGCTGGTCGAGCGAGTCGGCGAGCGCTTCGAGCTCTTCCTTGGCCGCGGGGCTGAGCTCGGTCTCGGTGAACATCTCGGCGGCGCTCTTGTAACGGCCGCGCTTGTCGCCGCTCGGCAGGATGCCGAGCCGGTCGAGCAGGCCGCGCAAAAGCGGCGTCTCGAGCAGGATCCCGGTCAGGCCGAGCGCGCCGATCGGCTGCAGGTGGATCTGCTCGAAGGCGGTCGCGAGATAGTAGCCGCGGGTGCCCGGGCCGAACTCGCCGAAGCTGTCGGCATAGGCGTAGGCGAACTTGCCCTGGGACCGGAACCGGGTGACCGCGGCGCGCAGCTCCTGCGACTGGGCGAAGCCCGGCCCCTCCCCGCTGAGCTGGGCGACCAGCCCCTTGACCCGCGAGTCGCGGCCGGCCTGGTCGAGCGCCATGATCACGTCGGTGAAGGTCGGCCGCGTGGTCAGCCCGAGCAGGTCGAGCGGCTCCTGCGCCGGCGCCTCGTCGACGCCCTCGCGCAGGTCGAGCGTGAGCACGATCCGATCCGGCAGGCTCGGCGCGCGGGGCAGCAGCAGCCAGGCCGCGATCGCCCCGCCGGCGGCCAGCAGCAGGGTGAGCACCCCGATCGCCGCGAACACGCCGAGCGCGATCCGCCTGATCATCCGGCGCGGCCCTCAGGCGGCGCGGGCGGCCGCGCCGCGCCGCCGCTCGCTCGCGGTCTTCAGCTGACCGCAGGCGGCCAGGATGTCGGGCCCGCGCGGCGTCCGCACCGGCGCCGGGT
>DATAOG010000025.1:0-3987 GCA_036265855.1 Geminicoccaceae bacterium
CGAAGCCCGGTCGCCTTGCTGACCACCGCGGCCATCAGCTCATCGGTGTGCAAGCTGCCCTTCATCAAAGTCTCGGCCTGGCCGGAGCGCACGATCTCGACCGCCGCAGCGGCGGCGGCGTGGCTGTGCGGCGCGTCGACCAGTCGGTAGGGTCTGATGTCGAGCCCAAACTGCTCGGCCACCGCCCGGATCTTGGCTTCGGGGCCGACCAGCACCGGCCGGATCAGGTCGGCCTCGGCCGCCTCGACCGCGGCCGTCAGCGAGGACTGATCACAAGGGTGCGCGACCGCGGTGCTGACCGGCTCGAGCTCGGCACAGCGCTCGATCAGCGCCGGATAGACCCGGTACTCGTGCTCGGCCTTGTGCTGCGGGCCGATCTCGCCCGGATCCTGCGATCTCTTCATGGCTCCCTCCAGTCTCGATCGGCGGGCGAATGACCGGCTAGTGTCTGGCCTTCGCGGCCGCCGGCCGCTTTCTGGCCGGTGGCGCGGGCTTGGTGGCGGGCTGCTCGGGGGCCAAGGCGGTCTCCGGTTCGAGCCCGAGGATCCGCTCGATCCTGTCGAGCAGGGCCTCGCCCTCGGCGCCGATCTCGCCCCGCGCGCGGCCGACCTGGCGGGCGATCTTGACCGCCTCGCGCCGCTCCGCCTCGCTCGGCAGCAGCTCCGGCAGGCTCGCCAGCGCATGCTCCTCGTCGAACCGGATCATGAACGCCTCCTCCTTGGCGATCGCCTTCAGGCGCTCGGGGCTCAGGTCCTTGAGCTTCGGATGTTCGCTCGCGAGGTGCTGGGCGAGGCGGAAGCCGCGGGCGTCGAGCATCCGCTGCGCCTTGGCGCCGGCCAGCATGATCCGGACCACTGCCTCGACGAAGCCGCCCTGCCCCTCGCGGGAACGAATCGCCGCGATCTTCGCCTCGACCTGCTTGTCCAGCGCCTCGTTGCGGGCGCGTGGCTTGCGGGCGTCCGCGAGCGGCGCGCGCAGGCCGGCGACGGCTTCGATGATCGGCGAGTTGTAGATCGTCTTGAAGGCGAGCTCCTGCAGGCGATCGCGGGCGTCGCGGTAACTGTTCAGCGCCTGCTCGATCTGGTCCGAGACCGCGTGCTCGGTCTTGACCAGCGCGTTGTCGGCGGCGGCCGGCCGGCGGTCGCTGCGCACCATCTCCGCCATGATCCGAACCGGCCACATCGCCGGGTTCAGGTCCGAGAGCAGGAAGCGCTGCAGCCGCAGCGGATGCATCATCCGCATCGCCTCGCCGGTTGCTGCGTTGCTCCACATCTTCACCCAAGGGCTGAGGAACGTGTCGTAAAGCCCTTCGTTGATCTCGGAGATCCGGGCCACGGTCTCGAACGCCTGCTCGTGCTCGCGGCCGTCGCCGAGTTTGAGGATGTCCTCGACCGTGCGCCCCTCGAAACGCACCAGATATTGCCCCGGCAACAGCTCGGCGCCGACCGCCTCGGGCGTCTTCTCCTCGATCACCATCTCGTAGAGGCCGGGCGGCAGGACCTCGATCAGGTCCATCGTATTGACCAGCTCGGCATGCTGCTTCTCGGCGACCTTGGCCGAGACGAAGATGCCGAGGTGACCGACCCGCTCGTCCAGCGTGTAGATGATCGTCTGCTCGTTGGCGACGATCTCGGCCTCGCTCTCGTACAGGTCGGGGATCCAGAACAGCGCCTGCTGCGGCGGCGTGATGTTGTCGCCCCAGGACGCGATCACGACGATCGGCGCCTTGATGTTGCGAAGATCGATCGTCCGCCGGTCCTGGGTCAGGATCGTGCCCTTCCTCAGCTTGTTGCCGACGAACAGCTCGTCGACGATCGCCCGGATCTCCTCCTTGTTGAGGAAGAAGTAGCCGCTCCACCATTTCTCGAAGTCGAGGTAGCGGGGCTCCTCGGTGTCGATCTTCGAATAGAGGTTGTACTGCTTGGTCCAGAGCGTGTTGGCGGGATTGAGGTTCTCGAAGTTGTCAACCAGGTGGGCGCCGTCGAACTTGCCGTTGCCGAGGTCGGCGGCGAGCGAGGCGAGCCAGCTGCCGCCGTTCAGGCCGCCGGCGTAGCGCATCGGGTTCTTGCCCTCGACGCCGGCCCAGTAGGACAGCGGCGCGCCGGCGATGCTGACCAGGCCCACGAGATCCGGCGCCGCGGCCGCGAGCATCATGATCGCCCAGCCGGCCTGGCAGTTGCCGATCACGACCGGCTTGCCCTCGGCCTCGGGGTGGCGCTCACGGACCTTGAGCAGGAACTGGCCCTCGGCCCAGGCGACGTCGGCGATCGTCTGGCCGGGCTCGGGCTCGGGATGGAAGGCGACGAAATAGACCGGATAGCCGTTGCGCAGCGCGATCCCGACCTGGCTCGATTCCTTCATGCCGCCGATCCCCGGGCCGTGGCCGGCACGCGGATCGAAGATCACGAACGGCCGCTTGTTCGGGTCGGTCGCGACGCCGCGCTCGGGCTTGATGCGCAGCAGCATGTAGTTGACCGGCCGCTCGAGCTGGCGTCCGTCCACGACCAGATCGTAGTCGAATATCAGGACCGGCGGCTTGCCCTTCTGGTAGTGCTCGAGCGTCTGATTGCCCCGCTTGCGCATCACGTCGAAGAACAGGATCTGCCGCTGCGCCGCGTCGACCCAGTACTCGACCGCCTCGCGCAGCCACTCGGCGCGGGCGCGATCCTCAGCCGGCGCGGGCGTCTCGCCGCCCTTCGGCGCCATCATCTCCGCGGCCCGGCTCAGCCACTGCATCGGCGCCTCGGCAAGCCCGGTCCAGGGCGCGCTCGGGGGCGACGAGGTCGCGGCTCCGGCCGCCGCCTTCGGCGGCATCTCGTCCGCATGGCCGTTGCCCGCGGCCGCGGCGGCCGGGCTGCCGGTCGTGCCGCTTCGGCTCCCCGGGGTCGTGGTCATGGTCGCCTCCAAGCCAGAAATCTGGCGGTTCCGCCGCCGTCGCGGCGCTTGCTGCGGCGCAGCATAGAGGGAGCGCGCCGGCCGCGGGTGCGGCGCAGTGTCACTGCGGGACGGCGGCCCTCACCACCTGAGGAAGAGGCCGACGTCGCCCGGCACGCCGCCCGGAAAATCCAGGATCTGCGCGCGCACCTTGTAGCCTTTCGGCTGCAGCTCCTTCAGGAAGAACTCATGCGCGCGCTTGGCAAAGCCGGTCAGCGTGTCGGGCCAGCCCGGCTCGAAGTTGTTGATCGCGCGGCCGCCGTCGGTGCAGTACTCGCTGGGAAAGCGCACCGCGAGGACCTCGCTCTCGCCCCGCTCGGCGGCGCCCTGGACCACCCGGGTGACGCGCTCGAACACCTCGGGGTGGATCTCCTGGGCCATGAACGCGTCGCGGAGATGATGGCGCTCGTCGTCGACCTTGCGCTTCTTCTCGAGCGCCTCCTTGGCCTTGGCCAACTCCTTCTCTTCGGCAAGCCGCCTGAGCTGGTCAGGCGTGATCAGACCCTCTGCCACGCGCGGTCCTCCTGATGTTTCCGGCCCCGACGGCGCCCCGAGCCGGACACAACCGGTCCCTCGGCCGCCGTCGCCCTGCAGCACCGGGACGCTATCTGGATCGCCGCCAAGCGTCCAGTCCTTGACCCAGATCAACCCGAACCCCGGCCGCCGACCGGTCGCACGAACGCCTCACCTCCCCTTGATGCGCCTCGCGATCGACTGGTTATTTCGCTCCTCCCCAGCGCCCGCCACCGCGGCTTTGTTCTTGAGGTCGGCGGACGAGATCTTCAGAACACTTCACGATGTCCAGTCAGGATGCAATTCATCCACCGCGCCGCAACCCTCCTTCACAACGATGATCCCACTTTGACTGCGCTCTTGATTTGCCGAGGCTACACCAAAAGCACAGAAGTGAAGCATGGATGCGCCACATGCGTCACATCTGACGCATCTTTTTCTTGCGCCCCGCAGTTCTCCGCAGATTGATGCCGGATCAATCTCGATTGATCCAGTAAGCCTGCAATATTCGAGTTAGTGGCAAAATACAATTGGCTGCAC
>DATAOG010000026.1:0-7267 GCA_036265855.1 Geminicoccaceae bacterium
GGCTCTGCTCGCGGCGCGACGCCGAGCGGCTGATCGCGGCGGGGCGGGTCGCGGTCGACGGCGCCGTCCTGACCAGCCCGGCCGTGACGGTGACGCCCGCGAGCCTGGTCACGGTCGACGGCGAGCCTTTGCCTTCGGCCCAGCCGCCGCGCCTGTTCCGCTATCACAAACCTGCGGGCCTCTTGACCGCGGCGCGCGACCCCGAGGGCCGGCCGACGATCTACGACCGGCTGCCGCCGGGTCTGCCGCGCCTGATGCCGATCGGCCGTCTGGATCTCGCCTCCGAGGGGCTTTTGCTGCTGACCAACGACGGCGGCCTCAAGCGCCGGCTCGAGCTGCCGTCGACCGGCTGGGTCAGGCGTTACCGGGTCCGGGTCCACGGCGAGGTCGACCCGGCCAAGCTCGCGGCGCTCTCGAACGGGATCATGGTCGACGGCTTCGCCTACGGCCCGATCGAGGCCCGGCTCGACAAGGTCCAGGGCAGCAATGCCTGGCTGACCGTCTCGCTGCGCGAAGGCAAGAACCGCGAGATCCGGCGCGTGCTCGAGCATTTCGGCTGGCCGGTGAGCCGGCTGATCCGGCTGAGCTTCGGTCCGTTCCAGCTCGGCCGTCTCAGGCCCGGCGACGTCGAGGAGGTGAGCGGCAAGGTGCTCCGCGAGCAGGTGGGCGGCGAGATCGCCGGTGTGCGGGCCCGCCGCCGACCAACAACTCGTTAACGATCCGGGCGTACAAGGGTCGGAATAGAACCCAGGGCCAGGAGCGGGTCGGTATGGCACGGTGGCTGCTCACGTTCGGGGTCTTAATCGTCCTTAGCAGCCTCTGCTGGCCGTGGCTGCGCACTTTCGGACTGACGGCGCTGCCGGGCGATCTGCTGGTCGATTTCCTGCCCGGCGTCCGGTTCCAGCTCCCGATCACCACCTCGCTGCTGATCAGCGGACTGATCGCGCTCGCCTGGAAGCTGCTGTCCCGCTGAGCGGCCATCCGGGTCTCGACGGTCAGCCGCTCCTGCGCCGCCCCGTCCCCCCGTTCTGACCACTTTGCGGTTTGCTCGATCGCCGCTAACTTGCAACCGCTGGTTAGAAGCGAGAGAAACCGGATGCGCGCGGTCGCCGTGTTACTGACGCTCCTGCCGACGTTGTTGATCGGGCCGCCGGCAGAGGCCGGGATGCCGGATCAGCTCGGTCTGCCGATCGACTGCGAGCCGGGCAAGGATTGCTGGATCTTGCGCTACGTCGACCATGATCCCGGTCCGGGAGTCCGGGACTACATGTGCGGCGCGCTCACCGGCGACGGCCACAAGGGCACCGATATCGCGATCCGCGACCTCGAGGTTATGGCACGAGGGGTCGAGGTGCGCGCCGCCGCCGCGGGCGTCGTCGACGCGCTTCGCGACGGCATGCCCGACATCAGCGTCGAACAGGGCGGCCGGGCGGCCATCGCCGGTAAAGAGTGCGGCAACGCGATCCGGATCGCCCATGGCGAGGACTGGACCACCTGGTACTGCCATCTCCGGCGCGGCAGCCTGCTGGTCGCGCGGGGGGACGAGGTCGCGGCCGGCCAGCCGCTGGGGCTGGTCGGTCTCTCGGGCGAGACCAGCTTTCCCCATGTCCACTTCGACATCCGCCACGGCGAGCAGGTGATCGACCCGTTCGTCGGCCCGGAGCCCGGCCCCGACTGCGGCCCGGGCAAGCACCCGCTCTGGCGGGCGGACGTCATGGCAGCGCTGGCTTATCAGCCGGTCGTGCTGGCGAATGCGGGCTTTGCGCCGGCCGCGCCCGAGCTCGCCGACGTCGAGCGCGGCTGGCATCAGCGAGCGGCAATGCCCGCGACCGCGCCGGCACTGGTGCTCTGGGTCGAAGCCTTCTGGCTCGCGGCCGGCGATCGCGCCCGGTTCACGATCTCGGGCCCGGATGGCGCGCCGGTGGTCGACCGCCCGATCGAGCTCGACAAGGGCTGGCAGCACTGGTTCCAGTTCGTCGGCGCCAGACGCCCGGGCGCCACCTGGCCGGCCGGCAGCTACACCGGCACGGTCACCCTCGAGCGCGCCGGCGATCCGCCGCTCACGCTGCAGCGCCGGGCCGAGCTGCACTAGCCTCAGGCGTGATGGTGGCCGGTCTCGTAGTGCTCGCGCAAGAGGTCGCGGCCGAAGTTGCGCTCGAGGTCGTGCCAGACCGAGTGGATGTGGTTCGCCTCGTTCTGGGTGTTGTCGTACTCGATGACGCTGAGCGGGCCATGCAGGCGCCAATAGTTCGGCTCGCCTGGCTCCAGCGCGCCGGCCCACGCGAAGTGGATATTTTCCACTCCCGCGTCCTTGATTCGGGCAAGCTCGGCGTCGGCGAGATCGCGGCGCAAACTGTGGGTGAAATCGGCGACCAGCTCCATCGCGAGGTTGCGCAAACGCTCGGGCATCGCGGCAAGCGGCAGGCCATGGCGCTCGCGCAGCCAGTCCTCCCGGCCGGGGATGGTCACGATGTTGCCGAGCGCGCGCTCCGCGATCGTCGCGCGGGCGCGCTGGTCCGCGTCCAGGCTCCGGATCAGCTCGAACGAGAGGTCGGTCTCGCGGGCCAGCGTGCGGTGGCCGGCCATCGGGTAGCCGTCCGGCACCTTGGCCGGGTTGGAGCCGAAGAAGACCGGAGTCACCGCGATCAGCTGCTCGTCGACGGCGGTGAAGTTGAGCGACAGATGATGGCCCTCGATCCGCCAGCCCCAGGGCAGCCCCGGCGGCTCGCCGAAGATCGTGACGCTGTAGTTCTCGGGATGGCGGTAATGGCTCTGCTGGTTCTCGATCAGGCCGAGCGGCTCCTCGAGGCGCATGATGTCGCCCGCCTTCCGGTAGCCCGCCTCGGACAGCGCATGCCGGAGCAGGTCGTGGACCACGGCCTTGGCGGGGCCGCTCATGGCGAGGAGCGGCACGCCGGCGCGCTCGCGCGGCACGTAGTGCCAGTTGAAGCGCTCGTCGCCGGCGAACGGCCATTGGATCGTGCGCCGCTGTTCGAGACTCAGCGTCTCGATCAGAGCCTCCGCGAGGCTCGCCATGGTCGCGCGCGAGGCACGCGCCTGGCTGCGTTCCGGCAGCGCGGTGGCGCGCACGAGCCGCGGCGCGTGATGGTGCAGGTGATCGCTGGCCATGGCGGGACTCCCTCATGAGGCGCGGTACCGGAAAGGTGACTCCCGGGGCGAGGTTCGGCAAGCCCGTTCGCCCACCTTGCCCTCAATCGACCAGCGCGATCGCCGACAGCAGCAGGCCGAAGCGCTCGCCCCCGGTCCTGCGGGTGCGGCGCGCGCTGAAGAAACGGGCCTCGTCCGCGAAAGTATCGGCGCCGAGCGCCTGGCGATGCTGGATGCCGGCGCGCGCCAGGCGGCGAAGCACGTAGGCCTCGAGGTCGAACAGCAGCCGGTCGGAGCCGGCGACGCTTTCGAAGAGAGCGGCGCTTGCCGGATCCTCCGCGAGCACGGATTGCCGCAGATCCGGCCCGACCTCGTAGGAAGCCCGGCCGATGCAGGGGCCGACCGCGGCTCGAATCCGCGCCGGCCGCGCGCCAAGCTCCGCCATTGCCCGCACGGTTGCCTCGAGCACGCCCGCGAGCGCGCCGCGCCAGCCGGCGTGCGCGGCGCCGACCACGCCCGCCTCGGCATCGGCAAGCAGCACCGGCGCGCAGTCGGCGCTCAGCACGCCGAGCGTCACTCCGGGACGGTCGCTGACCAGCGCGTCGGCGCGCCGGGTCGGGCGGCCGGGCTCGGGGGCGCGCGCGATGACGACCTCGGCGCCGTGGACCTGCCGGACCGTGCACAGACTGCCCGCGGGCGCGCCGAGCCGGGCAAGCGCCAGCGCCCGATTGCGCTCGACCCGATCTGCCTGGTCGCCGCTCGAGTAGCCGCAGTTGAGCGCCTCAAAGACGCCCCGGCTGACGCCGCCGGCGCGGGTCAGGAAGCCGTGGCGGACGCGGCCGAGCTCGCCGAGGATGGAGGACTGGAGCATGACTCCTGCGAAGCTAGGGTGAGGTCAGGCGCGCCGAACCCCGGCGGCGGCGGGCCGTGCGGGCTCGCGAGCACGAGAACCTTGAACAGCTCGCCCATGGCGGCGGGATCGGTCAGGCGGAACAGGCCGGCGCGCAGAGCGCGGCGCTGCTCCGGACGCGCCCGCTCGAGCAGGTGCAGCGCGCGCGCCTCGATGCCGAAGGCGCGAAGGAAAGTGCCCTGCGGCACCGGGCCGAAGACCGCGGCGCCCCCAGCAGCGGCCGCCCCGGCGAGCGCCCGGAAGTCGACCTGAGAGGACAGGTCCGCCTCCCCCGGTGCCGTCAGCGGATCGATGCGGGCATGCCCGCACACCGCCTGCAGCGTGTCGCCGGTCGGACCACAGGCAGCAGCGCCGTAGTCGATCAGGACGGCGACGCCGCCCGCAGCCGCGATCCGCTCGCCGATCTGGCCGGCGAGGCGCTCGCGCGCTGGGCTGACCTCCGCGATCGTGCCGGGCGCGGCGTCCGGAAGCGAGCTGGCGCGCGGTGATTCACGATCGCCGAGCAGCAGCGCGAACCTGCCGTCGGCGAGCCCGACGCGGCGCTCGACCCAGTGCTCTCCGGTCCGCACCAGCTGATGGACCGGCAGGGCATCGAGGAACTCGTTCGCGACCAGAAACAGAGGTCCGTCCTGCACCTGCTCGAAGCGGTCGTGCCAGGCGACCTCGACCGCGGCGAGACGTTCCGCCTGCAGCTCGCGCAGCCGGGAACTGCGCTCGACCAGATGGACCGAGAGCGCGTCCCGAAAACCCGGGACCTGCGCGCTTGCGCGCAGCAGATCCGCCATCAGGGTGCCGCGGCCGGGGCCGAGCTCGACCAGGCGCGCGGGTGCCGGGCGACCGCATCCGATCCAGGCCTGGGCGAGCCAGAGGCCGAGGATCTCGCCGAACATCTGGCTGACCTCGGGCGCGGTCACGAAATCGCCCGCGGCCCCGAGCGGGTCGCGACGCTGGTAATAGTGATCGGCCGCCAGCTCCATGAAGCGCGCGACCGAGAGCGGACCGCGTGCGCGGATCTCCGCGGCCAGCGCCGCGCTAAGGTCGCCCAAGGCTCGAGCGACGCGCGCCACGGTAGCTCCAGGTCACGAGCGCGAGGCCGAACGCGATCATCGGCAGCGACAGCAGCTGGCCCATGGTCAGGCCCCCGGCCAGGAATCCGAGCTGCACGTCCGGCTGGCGGAACAGCTCGCCGATGCAGCGGGCGATCCCGTAGCCGATCAGGAACGCGCCGCTGAGGCGGCCCTCCGAGCCAGGCGCGCGTGGCCGGAGCGCCAGGATGGTCATGACCAGGAACAGCAGCACGCCCTCGAGCGCGGCCTCGTACAGCTGGCTCGGGTGCCGGGGCAAGGGACCGGCGTTCGGGAACACCATGGCCCAGGGCACGTCGCTGACGCGGCCCCAGAGCTCGCCGTTGATGAAGTTGGCGAGCCGACCCAGGAACAGGCCGAGCGGGCCGGCGCAGGCGATCGCATCGCCGATCTCGAGCACCGAGAGACCGCGCTGGCGCGCGAACAGGAAGGTCGCCGCCACGATCCCGAGCAGGCCGCCATGGAACGACATGCCGCCCTGCCAGACCGCGAAGATCTCGAGCGGATGGCTGAAGTAAAAGTCCGGCCGGTAGAACAGGACGTAGCCGATCCGGCCGCCGAGCACGATCCCGAGCGTGGCGTAGACCAGGAAATCGTCGAGCTGCTCCGGCGTGATCTTCCATCCGGGGCGCTGGACTAGCCAGCGCAGGTATTGCCAGCCGACCACGAGGCCCACGATGTAGGCGAGCGCATACCAGCGGATCGCGAACGGCCCGAACCGGATCAGCACCGGATCGATCGCCGGGAAGGGGATCGCGAAAAGTGGCACCTGGCGCGGGTTCCTTCGGGCTGTCGCACGATCGTGGCCCGCGTTATAGGACCGGCCGGCGGCGCCCGGCAAGGAGGGCCCCTGCCGCTGGATCATCGGTACAAAGCCGCGCCGTCCTGTCATGATCCGGGATCGCCGGAACGGCCGCAGGTCCGCATCACGGCGAGCCGGGGGATCGAAGCCATGGTCAGACCATCCGCTGGAACCGATCTGGTGCTGCGTGCCGCCAGCCTCGAGGACTGCCGGCCGATCGCCGAGCTGTTCGAGATCTCCTCGGACGGGATCGCCGATTACGTGTGGGGCCGGTTGCAGGGGGAGTATCCGGGGCTGTCGCTGCTCGAGATCGGCGAGCGGCGATACGCGCGCGAGAACACGGCGTTCTCCTATCAGAACTGCGTGGTCGCCGAGCGTGCCGGCGAGGTGGTCGGCATGTTGCATTCCTTCGTGATCGAGCCGGCCCACGGGCCGCCCGAGCCCATCGATCCGGTGCTCCGGCCCTATGCCGAGCTCGAGGCCCCGGGCACCCTCTACATCTCCGGCCTGGCGATCCTGCCCGGCGAGCGCGGCCGCGGGATCGGCACGCGGCTGCTGCGGATCGCAAGGGCGCGGGCGCAGGAGCTTGGCTGCGCCGAGCTCAGCCTGATCTGCTTTGCGGCCAACGCAGGCGCGCGGCGGCTCTACGAGCGTGAGGGCTTCAAGGTGATCGATCGCCGCCAGATCGTGCCCCATCCGATGATCCACGCGACCGGCGAGGCGCTGCTGATGAGCGCCCCGGCGCGAGGCCTGACAGCGTTCTTGTGAACTGGTTCACAAATGCCCGCCGCGGGGTGCCATACGAGTCGAAGATCGGATAGCATGGCGTGCCGCAACCGGCAGCGGCTCTAAAGGGGAGGATCTGCGATGGCCAGCCGAACGCTGAAGCTCGGCCTGTTGTTGAGCACCGGCCTCGTGGCCGGCGGCGGATTGGTCGCGTGGTCGGCGACCGCGCCCGGCGAGGGTGACGTCGTCCGGCTGCTCGATCCTGGCTATGTGGCCACCGGCCTGTGCGGTCGCGGCACGCGGCACGCCGCCGCCTTCAGGCCGCTGCGCCTCGCGATGGTCGCGACCGCCGCCGCCGCTGAGGCGACCGAGGCCCCGCCCCCGCTCTGGCAAGGTCTCGGCGACCTCAGCTACAAGGTGACGACCGGCAGCGAGCAGGCGCAGCGCTACTTCGACCAGGGCTTTCGGCTGACCTGGGCGTTCAACCATGCCGAGGCGCTACGGGCATTTCGCGAGGCCGAGCGCCAGGATCCCCAGTGCGCGATGTGCTACTGGGGCGAGGCGTTTGTGCTCGGCCCGAACATTACCGCGCCGATGGACGACGCGGCGAAGGCCCCTGCCCTGGCGGCGGTCAGT
>DATAOG010000027.1:0-2019 GCA_036265855.1 Geminicoccaceae bacterium
TTGACCGTGTCGTTGCCCTGGACCGGCCCCGAGGGCTCGAAGCGGGTGTAGGCGAACGCCTCGACGAACTCTTCCAGCGGCACGCCGTACTGCAGGCCGATCGAGACCGCGATCGCGAAGCTGTTCATCAGCGAGCGGAAGGCAGCGCCTTCCTTGTGCATGTCGATGAAGATCTCGCCGAGCCTGCCGTCGAGATATTCGCCGGTGCGGAGATAGACCTTGTGGCCGCCGACCACGGCCTTCTGCGTGTAGCCTTTGCGGCGGTTGGGCAGGCGCCGGCGCTCGGCCAGGCGCTCGACCAGGCGCTCGGCGACCTGCATCGTGCGGGCGACGGTGCCCTCCGCCTCGTCCTCGTCCTCGGGCAGCTCGTCGAGCAGGCTCGAGGACAGGGGCTGCGACAGCTTGGACGTGTCGCGGTAGAGCGCCATCGCCTTGAGCCCGAGCTGCCAGGCATCGAGATAGGCGCGGCCGCAGTCCTCGACGGTTGCGGTCTGCGGCATGTTGATGGTCTTGGAGATCGCGCCCGAGATGAACGGCTGCGCGGCCGCCATCATCTTGATGTGGCTCTCGGTCGAGAGATAGCGCCGGCCCAGGCGGCCGCAGGGATTGGCGCAGTCGAAGACCGGAAGGTGCTCGGCCTTGAGGTTCGGCGCGCCCTCGACGGTCATCGCGCCGCAGCAGTAGAGGTTCGCGGCCTCGTACTGGGCACGGCCGAAGCCGAGGGCGGCGAGCAGATCGAAGCGGGGGTCGGCGAGCTGCGCCTCGGCGATGCCGAGCGCGTCCCGGCAGAAGGCTTCGCCCAGCGTGTACTGGTTGAACGCGTATTTGATGTCGAAGGCGGCTGGCAGCGCGCGCTCGAGGCGCTCCAAGACCTCGGGCGTGAAGCCCTTGGCCGCGAGCGTCTCGTGGTTGATCTCGGGCGCGCCGATCAGCGTGCCGTGGCCGACCGCGAAGCGCACGATCTCCTCGATCTGCTCAGGGCCGTAGCCGAGCCGGGCCAGCGCCTTCGGCACCATCCGGTTGATGATCTTGAAGTAGCCGCCGCCAGCCAGCTTCTTGAACTTGACCAGCGCGAAGTCGGGCTCGATGCCGGTCGTGTCGCAGTCCATGACCAGGCCGATCGTGCCGGTCGGCGCGATCACCGTGGTCTGGGCGTTGCGGAAGCCGTAGGTCTCGCCGGCTTGAAGCGCCTGGTCCCAGGCCTTGCGGGCGGCGTCGACCAGCTCGCGGACCGGCACGCGCGCGGCATCGAGAGCCACCGGCCGGACCGAGAGGCCCTCGTAGTCGCGCTTCTCGCCATGGGCGGCCCGGCGATGGTTGCGGATCACTTTGAGCATCGCCTCGCGGTTCGGGGCAAAGCCCGGGAACGGCCCGAGCTCGCCCGCGATCTCGGCCGAGACCGCGTACGCGGTGCCGGTCATCAGCGCGGTCAGCGCGCCCGCGAGCGCCCGCCCCTTGTGACTGTCGTAGGCGGTGCCGGATGCCATCAGGAGGCCGCCGAGGTTGGCGTAGCCCAAGCCCAGCGTGCGGTAGCGCCAGGAGAGCTCGGCAATCTTCTCGGACGGGTACTGCGCCATCATGACCGAGATCTCGAGCACGATGGTCCAAAGGCGCACGGCATGGGCGAAGCCGGCGGTATCGAAGCCGCCGTCAGCCTTCAGGAACGCGACCAGGTTGAGCGAAGCCAGATTGCACGCCGTGTCGTCGAGGAACATGTACTCCGAGCACGGGTTGGACGCGTTGATCCGGCCCGAGGCCGGGCAGGTGTGCCATTCGTTGATCGTGGTGTCGTACTGGACGCCGGGGTCGGCGCTGCCCCAGGCCGCGCGCGCGATCTGATCCCAGAGCTCTCGGGCCGGCAGGGTATTCGCGACTCGGCCGTCGGTGCGGCGGACGAGCTGCCACTCGCGATCCTCGAGCACCCGCTCCAGGAACTCGCCGGTGACCCGGACCGAGTTGTTCGAGTTCTGGCCGGAGACCGTGAGGTAGGCGTCCGAATCCCAATCGGTCGTGTAGGTC
>DATAOG010000028.1:0-4044 GCA_036265855.1 Geminicoccaceae bacterium
GGCGCCCGGCCCGCGACCACGTTTTGGACCGTGATCCTGCCGCTCGCCTTCCCGGGCGTGGTCGCCGGCTCGATCTTCACCTTCTCGCTGACGCTTGGCGACTACATCATTCCCTACATCATCGGCAGCTCGCGGTTCTTCATCGGTCAGGCCGTCTACCTGCAGCAGGGCACCGCCGGCAACATCCCGCTCGCCGCCGCCTTCTCGGTCGTGCCGATTGTGATTATGGCGGTCTACCTCGCGATCGCGCGCCGGCTCGGCGCGTTCGAGGCGCTTTAGGCCGAAGGCGGGTTTTCACCGGCGACGAACCCGGGCCTCGGCCGCACCGGCGCGAGCGCGAGCCGGGGCGGGCTGCCAGTGCTCTGATCGCCTCGAGCAGCGCCGATCGGCCGGTGCGCTGGCTCGCTAGCAGGTCAGCTGCTCGGCCTCGGACAGCCGGCAGGCGAGCGCGCTGTAGGTGCGCTGCTCGCCCGGCCGGATCGGCTTGTCGTCGAGGCGGGCGAGACCGAGATACTGGACGTGCACGACGGCCAGGCCCCGGTCCTCGAAGCCGAGCTCGCGCGCCGCCGCCTGCGAGAGATCGATCAGGCGGTTCTTGACGAACGGCCCGCGATCGTTGACCCGGAGCACGAGGCTCCTGCCGTTCTCGAGATTGGTCACCTGCACCAGGCTCGGCAGCTGCAGCGTCGGGTGAGCCGCGGTCAGCGCGCCGACGTCATAGATCTCGCCGTTCGCCGTCTCGCGACCGTCATAGGCATCGCCGTACCACGACGCGATCCCGGTCGCCTCGTAAGAGGTCACGAACTTCGGGTAATACCACTGGCCGTCGACCTCATAGGGCGTGCCGATCTTGAAGTGCGGGCCGGGGCTCGGGCGGCTGCCGCTGCAGCCGGCGAGCGAAAGCGCCAGGCCGAGCAGCGCCCCGCAGCCGAGCCCGAACCATCGCCCGTCCGTTCCCAGCGCTCGCGACATCGAAGAGCCTCTCTCGTTCAGCGCTCCATAGAAAACACAGCGAATGCGGCGCGACAATGCAGCCGTACGACACTCCCGGATCCTCCGTCCGAGACGCCGCCTGCTGCGGTCGCGTGTTGTCGCAGGGCGCCCCGGGGCGTAGCTTCCCCGAAACGCGATCGGGAGGGGCGGCAGATGAAGATCGGCATCATCGGCAGCGGCGCCATGGGCTCGGTCTACGGCGCGCTGCTGGCGGCGGCCGGCAATGAGCTCTGGCTGTTCGACAAGTGGCAGGAGCACGTCGATGCGATGCGCGCGCACGGGCTCCGCTGCACGGGTGCGAGCGGCGACCGGACCGTGCCGGTGAACGCGACCGCCGAGGCTGCCGAGGCGGGACCGTGCGAGCTGGTCGTGGTCGCGACCAAGGTCATGGACATCGAGTCGGGCGTACGCGCGGCCGGACCGATGATCGGGCCCGAGACCGTGATCCTGACGATCCAGAACGGGCTCGGCAACGTCGAGCGGATCCAGCGGGTGCTGAGCCCGGAGCGCCTCCTGTTCGGGATCGCCGGCGGCTTCGGCGCCGAGATCCAGGCGCCCGGCCACGTCCACCACAACGGCATGGAGGCGATCAATCTTGCCGAGCTTGAAGGCGGCATCACGCCGCGCCTGGAGCGGGTCGCGGAGGTATGGCGCCAGGCGGGCTTCAAGACCGCGGTCTTCGAGGACCTCTGGCCGGTGGTCTGGAGCAAGCTGATCGCCAACGTCGCGTTCAGCGCGGTCTGCGCGGCGCTCGGCATGCGGGTCGGGCAGGCGCGCGCCAACCCGTGGGCCTGGGGCATGGCCCGGGCCTGCATCAACGAGGCGGCCGCGGTCGCCGCGGCCAAGGGGATCGAGCTCGCCTATGACGACCCCGTGCAGTGGGTCTGGGAGTTCGCCGGCAAGATCCCGAACGCCAGGCCCTCGATGTATCAGGACCTGCTGGCCGGCCGGCGCTCGGAGATCGACTCGATCCATGGCGGGGTCGTCGCCGAGGGCGCCAAGGTCGGCGTGCCGACCCCGACCTGCGCCTTCATGGTCGAGCTCATCAAGGCTCTCGAAGCCAAGCGTCAGGCGCACGGGGACACCTACCGCGCGCTGTAACGAGGCCTCGGGTCTGCGATTGTCGGCGGCGGGTCTGGATCACATATCCCGCCGGAGCACCCCGATGGAGCCGGTCCCGGATGAGACATTCCCTGGTCACGCGCATGCTGCATCTGCTGGTCGCCGCGGCGATCGTCGTGCAGCTCGCTGATTCGCAGCTGATGCGCGTGCCGCGTCCCGGCCGGCTAGTGACCGGCAGCGAGGCGGCGGCGTTCGGGCTGCACGAGTATGCCGGCCTCGCCAGCATGACGATCATCGCCCTGTTCTGGCTCTGGATGCTGATCCGGCGGCAAGGAACGAGCCTCGGCCTGCTGTTCCCCTGGTTTTCCCGGGAGCGCCTCGTCGGCCTGCGGGAGGACGTCGCGCTGCATGTCAGGTGCGCGGCGCGACTGGCGCTGCCGGAGCCCGAGCACTCGATCGCGCTGTCTTCGGCCGTTCAGGGCGTTGGCCTGGTGCTGGCGCTGGTCATCGCGGCCACGGGCACGATCGGCTACTTTGACTGGACCCCGGGCACCTCGATGACCGGGCTCGCGGGCGCCGCCTTCGAGGTCCACGGCACGCTCGCCAACGTCATGTGGGGCTATCTGGTCGTCCATGTCGGCGCCGCGCTGCTCCATGAGCTGCTCGGCCACCGCATGCTGTACCAGATGTCGCCGGCGCGGCGCGCCGGCACCGGGATCGGGCGGTCGCCGCAAGCTCGGACCGTCGATGCTGGCGGGCTCCGCGAATAGCGAGCGGGCGCCGCCCCGAACGCGCCGGAGCCGGGCAGCCAAGCGATGCGCCTGATCGCGGTTGTGCTCGTGGCCCTGCTCGGCGGCGGGTTCGCCTGGCTGCTGGTGCCCTGGCCGTGGAGCCCGCCCGAGATCGCGCGGGCGGGTGACCCCAAGCACGGGGAGTACGTGCTCCGGCTCGGCGGCTGCGTCAGCTGCCACACCGACGAGAAGCGGAAGGGCCAGTTCCTGGCCGGCGGCCGCGCCCTCGAGACACCGTTCGGGACCTTCTATCCGCCCAATATCACCCCTGATGCGAAGACCGGCATCGGCGGCTGGTCGACCGGCGCCTTCGTCCAGGCAATGACCCGAGGCCGGTCGCCCGGCGGGCATCCTTTGTATCCGGCGTTTCCCTATACCTCCTATACGCGGATGGCCGAGCAGGATCTGGTCGACCTCAAGGCGTATCTGGACACGGTGCCGCCGGTCGCCAGTCCGGTGCCGGCGCACGAGCTGCGGTTCCCGTTCGGCTTCCGCCCGCTGCTCAAGGGCTGGCAGCTCCTGTTCTTCGAGCCCGGCACCTTCCAGCCCGACCCGAACAAGTCGGAAAACTGGAACCGGGGCGCCTACATCGTCAACGGTCCGGGGCATTGCGGCGAATGCCACACGCCGCGCAACGCCTTGGGCGCGCCGGACCCGGACCGCTTCCTCGCCGGCACCCGCGACGGGCCGGACGGCAAGGCCGTGCCCAACATCACGCCCAACCGCGACAACGGCATCGGCAACTGGAGCAAGACCGACATCACCTTCGCGCTCCAGACCGGGATCCTGCCGGACGGCGACGTGCTGGGCGGCCTGATGGCCGAGGAGATCAAGGACGCGAGTAGCCACTACACCCCGGAGGACCGCGCCGCGGTCGCCGAATACCTCCTGTCCCTGCCGCCGCTTGCAGGCCCGCCGCGCTCGACCAAGCCGTCCGCCCCGGTCCAATGACGGCGACCCGGCACCGCAAGACGCCGCTCCCGAAGGGTGCCCGAGAACCATATCAATCAGCCGATCGACGACCGCCGTTGACCCGCGCTCGCCCTACATGCCCGGCCAGATCAAGATTGAAGACTCGCTCGGGATGACCAGGAAACTCGCCAGTCTGCCCGGCATCTGAGCCTGAACAGGACAAGTGATCGCGGTCGCTTCGACAGACGGCATTTAATCAAGCCACGATTCCCTGGTAATAGAGACG
>DATAOG010000029.1:0-7591 GCA_036265855.1 Geminicoccaceae bacterium
TGCAGAACATCTACGGCAAGGTCCTGGCCGGCAAAGCGGTGATCGTCGACGGCGAGATGGAGATCCTGCCCGGGATCAAGATCCATCCGGCGTTCCGGGCCCACACCGCCGGCTCGCAATTGCTCGAGGTGCCGACCAGCATCGGCAAGCTCGTGTTCGGCTCCGACGCCTACTCCTCGTGGGAGGGCATCAGGGACTGGATGCCGGCCAACATCCAGCAGACCGACACGGTCCAGCAGTTCCTGGCCTACGAGAAGTGCTACAACATCACCGGAGGCTACAATAACTGCGTCTGCGCCCACGAGCCGTTGTCGTACACCGACAAGTATCCGCTGACCAAGAACTCCTGGGTCGGCATCAACGGCTCGCGCATGGCCGAAATCGCATTGGCCAACGGCGAGCGCTCGCGCAAGCCCACACAGTAGCCGAGGGCTTCGTTCTGGCGGGGAGTCGCGCGAGGCTCCCCGCCAGCCTCGCGATCGTCGAGCATGACCTTAGCGTGCCTCGTCTTCGCCTTCTGATCCAGCTGGTTGGCGCGGCGGTGCTGCTGAACGGCGCCGCGGTCAGCGCCCACGATCCCAGCGCCTATGGCGGTCTGTTCCGTTCCCGCGACCTCGGCGCCACCTGGCTCAACGCCGATGCCGGGCTGTTCCTGAGCGCCGCGCTCACGGTCGCGGTCGATCCGCGCGACCCGGCACGCCTGCTGCTCGGCACCGATCTCGGCCTGATGCGCTCGGAGAGCGGCGGCCGCAGCTGGACGCCCGAGGCGCCGGGCCTGATGGTCGGGGCGGTGTTCGCGCTCGCGTTCCGCAGTGGCGGCGCCGGCGCGATCGGGGCCGCGCCGGGCGGCATCTTCGTCCTCGGCGACGGCGGCTGGACGGGCGCCGAGGCGCCGGACGGCGCGCTGCCGGCGCGCGCGGTGGCGCTCGGCGCGAGCGCGCAGCGCGTCTATCTGGCCGGCCGGAGCGGCCTGTTCATCAGCGACGACGGCGGCCGCAGCTTCGCCCGGGCGCCCGGGCTCCCGGATTCGGCCGAGATCACCGGCCTCGCGGTCACGCGCGAGCCCCGCGAGTCGGTGTTCGCGGTGGTCGACGGCGCGCTGATGGCCAGCACCGACGGCGGCCGGCGCTGGCAGCCGCTGGCCGATCCGAGCGAGCGGCGGCTCGAGACGCTGGCCCTCGATCCGGCCTCGCCGAGCCGCCTCTGGGCGGCGGGCGCCGGGCGGATCTATCTGAGCGAGGATCTCGGCGCCAGCTGGCGGCCGGTCGGTCAGCCGCTGCCGGAGCCCGGCGCCGCGGTGCGCGGGATCGCCGCCGATCCGGCGATCACGACGCTGGTCGTCACCACTGCGCGCGGCATGTACCGGAGCACCGATGGCGGCGCCTCCTGGGCGCTGAAAGAGGCGAACCTGCCGATCCACCTCGAGGCCGGGCCGCTGGTGCGCGACCCGAGCGATGCCCGCACGCTCTATGCGGTCTATTCGCTGATGCCCTATGCCGAGGTCTGGCGGACCGCGCTCGAGGGCAGCAACCTGCTCGCCCGGGCCGATCCGGTCAGCCTCGCGGGCGGTGTTGCCTTCCTCCTCCTGCTGATGATCGCAGGCGGGCTGCTGGTCCGCTGGCTCGCCCGCCAGCGCGGCGGCGCGCCGCTCGAGCGCGGCTCGCCGTCATGACGATCCGGATCCCTCGTAGGACGCTCGCGACGGTGGCGGTCGCGGCCGTGGTCGTGCTGGCGCTGGCCGGCACCGGCGCCTGGTGGTTCGTCGCTCACCGGTCGCCGCCCGGGTTCGTCGAATATCCGATGCGGCAGCGGGGGGAGATGCCGATCGCGGTCGCCGCGGCCGCGGACGGCAGCGTCTGGTTCACGATCGATGGCGCGGCCGCGCTCGGCCGGGTGCGCGACGGCCGGCTCGAGGAGCTGCCGAAGGCCGGCAAGAGCGTCGAGCCGCTCGGCATCGCCGCGGCGGCCGACGGCAGCGTCTGGTTCACCGACATGGCGGCCGGCGCGGTCGCGCGCATGACGCCGGTCGGCGCGGTCGACGCCAGCGTGCCGATCGAGACCCCGATGGTCCGCCTCGGGCGGCTCGCGGTCGCGCCGGACGGCGCCGTCTGGTTCGCCGAGGGGACCAGCTACAGCATCACCAAGATCAAGGACGGCGCGCTCACCCGCCACCGGTTCGAATCCTGGTTCGGCGGTCCCTACGGGGTCGCGGTCGCCCCCGACGGCACCGTCTGGGCGACCCTCCAGGCCGGCAATCAGCTGATCCGGATCGCTCCCGACGGCAGCCTGAAGACGTTCAACCTGCCGCGCCCGCAGGCGGTCCCGACCGACATCGCGATCGGGCCCGACGGCGCCGTCTGGTTCGTCGAGTTCCGCGGCAACAGCATCGGCCGCTACAAGGACGGCCAGTTCGTCGATTTCGCGGTCGCCAAGGAGGACGCAGGTCTGAGCGGGCTCGCGGTCGCCGCCGACGGCACGGTCTGGTTCGGCATGCTGCGCGCGTCCAGCCTCGGACGGCTGCGCAACGGCGAGCTTGCCACGTTCAAGCTGCCGCGCGCCGACGCCCGCCCCTACAGCCTCGCGATCGATTCGGCCGGCAATGTCTGGTACGCCGACATTCACGGCTACGTCGGCATGCTGCCGGCCGATCACGCCCGCGACTAGTTTAGTTCGGCCCGTCTCAGCCAGGCAGCGCGGCCAGGCGATAGCTCGCCGCGACCGTGAGCACCAGGCCCATGCCGAGGATCAGGAGCGTGGTCGCGATCTGCAGGCGCACCGCCCAGACGCTGCTCAGCCACTCCAGGATCTTCTCGCCGATCTTGGCGGCAATCACCCCGACCACGACCAGCGTCGAGGCGAAGCCGAGGCTGAACACCAGGACCGTGATCACGCCGAGCATGACCTGTCCGCTCGAGAGCGCGCCGAGCAGCAGAGCGAGCGCCGCCGGGTCGGGCAGGATCCCGCCGGCGATGCCCAGCACGAGCAGCACCGCGAGCTTCGGCCGGGCGTCGGTCACCAGATCGAGCCGGTGCGAATGGTAGGTGCCCCAGCCGTGGCTGTGCCAGCCGAGCCCCTCGTGGGCGTGATCATGGGCCTGGTCATGAGCGTGGTCGTGGGCCGGCCCGGCGGGCGCATGATGATGGCGCTCGTGGCTGCGGGCGTGCGCATCGGCGTGCCGATAGCCCGGATCGGTCGCCAGGGCGCCTTCGAGCGCGTGGGCCTGCGCCGGCAGGGCCGTTGCCGGCTCGCCCATGGCGAGCGCGAGCAGGTCGCGCTGCATCCAGAGCATCCAGGCGCCGAGCCCGACCACCAGAAGGCCCATCGCGAGTGCCAGCCAGGCCTCGACCCGCTGGGGCAGCAGCCAGGCCTCGCCGAGCGAGGCGAGCACGCCGACGAGCACGATGCCGCTGGTATGCGAGAGGGTCACGAACACGCCGAGGATCAGCGCGTCGACCGGCTTGCCGCGCGCGCCGACGATGTAGGCGGCGGCGATCGTCTTGCCGTGCCCCGGGGTCGCGGCGTGCACCGCACCCGCCCAGAAGCTCGACAGGATATAGAAGAGGGCCTGCTGCATCACGGCCGTTGTGCCCCTCAAGGCCGCGCGAGTCCAGGCTCCCTTCATGACCTTGGGCGTGCCGGATCTCGATCGGCCGTTTGGCCTTCGTCGCCATCTGAGGCTCGGCACCAGGCGCGCCGCGCTCAACTGTTCGGTCTAAACTAAAAAACATATTTACTTCTGGTGTCGATCAACT
Source organism: Geminicoccaceae bacterium (assembly GCA_036265855.1). Taxonomy (GTDB): domain Bacteria; phylum Pseudomonadota; class Alphaproteobacteria; order Geminicoccales; family Geminicoccaceae; genus DATAOG01. The sequence goes on from DATAOG010000029.1 coordinate 3,753, forward strand.
AAAGAGTGCGCCGCGGTTTGCGGAGCGACGATGAGACGCGCTGTCCTGGTTGGCCCCGTGGCCCTGGCCCTGGCGCTGTGCGGCGGTCCCGGCCGGGCGATCGAGCTGGTGCAGGAGAATGGCCTCACCGCCAATGCCGGCCTCGAGGCCGGCGCGGCCTTTCTGTACACCAAGAACACCAACTTCGGCGCCGGCCGGATCGACCAGAAGAACGGCTCGACCAGCGGCGATGCGCAATGGGGCGAGGGCTATCTGAAGCCGTCGCTCGACCTCACCTACGACACCGAGAAGTCGGGCGTGGTCTACGGCGGTGCGTCCGCGATCGGTTCGCTCACGGTCGGCAATGGCGATGCCGGCGGCTTCACCGACGGCGGCGACAAGCAGGTCGACGTCGAGGACCTCTACGCCGGCTGGCGGTCGGGCAGCCTGCTCAAGGATGCGCTCGGCGAGGACGCGCTCGACCTCTCCGTCGGCCGGCAGCAGTTCCACGTCGGCGACGGCTTTCTGATCTGGGACGGCAACTCTGATACCGGCGGCGATGGCGCCTACTGGCTGGCGCCGCGCCGCGCCTTCAAGATGACCGGCCTGGTCCGGGTCAAGAAGGATCCGCTGAGCGGCCAGCTGTTCTACCTCGAGGCCGACGGCGATCAGGGCGACACGCAGGCCGCCGGCGCCAACCTCGACTGGCAGCCGGCTTTCGGCACGATCGGCGCCACCTACTTCCAGATCCTCGACGTCAATCCCGGCTTCGAGGCGGATACGCCGCGCAAAGGCATGCAGATCGCGGCGATCAGGCTCAACAAGGCGCACCTGCCCGATTTCGAGGATGCGACCCTGTACGCCGAGTACGCCCGCGAGTTCGGCGACGGCGACAACGTCGACTTCAATGCCTATGCCTTCTATGTCGAGCCCGGCTACACCTTCTCGTCGCTGCCCTGGAGCCCGTCGATCACCTATCGGTTCGCCTACTTCTCCGGTGATTCCAATCCGACCAACAACACACGCAAGGATTTCGATCCGCTGTTCTACGAAGGTGACCGGAGCTGGGGCACCTGGACCCAGGGCGAGATCGTCGGCAACTATCTTCTGTTCAACAGCAATCAGATCAACCAGATGGTGCGCGTGTCGGCAAACCCGACCGAGGCAGTCGAGATCGGGGCGCTCTACTACCACTTCGATCTGGCGGAGCGGAATTACTTCGGGACGCCGGTCGACAGTCGCGACTTCGCCGACGAGGTTGACGTCTACGCCACCTGGACGATCAACGACAATGTCACGGTCGGGGCCGCGTATGGCGCGGCGTTCCCGGGCGATGCCGCCAAGCAGGTGTTCGGCAACAACGACACCTACCACCTGTTCGAGGTCTACACGACGGTGACCTTCTGACCGGCCGGCCGGTCACGAGCAGGCGTGCACGGCCTCGAATGCCGCCGCTAACGCTCGATCGGACCGCCGGCCTGCGACCAGGCGGTGAAGCCGCCGATCAGGTTGGTCACGTTCCCCAGGCCCATGTCCTTGAGCGTCTTGGCCGCGAGCGCCGAGCGCCCGCCCGAGCCGCAGTACAGGATCAGGCGCTTGCCGGAGGCCAGCTCCGGCTTGTGCGCTTGGCTGGTCGGGTCGGCGTAGAATTCGAGCAGGCCGCGGGCGGCGTGGACCGCGCCCGGAATCTTGCCGTGGCGCTCGAGCTCGCTGCTGTCGCGGACGTCGACGAACTGCACGTCGGCGCGGCCGACCAGCTTCTGCGCCTCCTCGACCGAAAGGGTGCCGACCGCGGCGTTCGCCTCGGCGACCAGCTCGGCGGCTTTCTTGACCATCGTCCGTCCCACCCCAATCCGCCGGCTCAGGTGCGCTTGAGCGCCGTGCGCATCGCGGCGTCGTCGAACGCCGGCAGCGAGCGGAACCGGCCGTAGCCCTGGCTCGCGTACCAGACCGAGAAGCTCAGCATCGCCTCGGGGCTCGGCGCCTCGACGACGTCGACGAAATCGACGTCACCTTGCGTGTAGTACACCGATTCGAGCTTGATCCCGAGCTCGGCGAGCTTGGCCTTGGCGCGCTCGATCCGCTCGCCGTGGCGGGTTGCCCAATCCGGCCCGAGCGTCCCCAGCAGCACGTACTTCATGATCATCCCTCCGCGTTGGCGGTCGCCGGCGCCCGCGCGAGCCCGCCGGCCGCAACCGCAGCTTAGACCCGATGACGGCTCCGCTCCAAGTGGCGGGTGCATGCGGTCCGGGCGAGCGGGCTGCCACGGGCCTTGCTTTTATGGGTGAACTTGCCGACATATCGACCGGCGCTGGCATCTGGAACTGATCGATCGGATCATGACCGTACGGACCCAAGTCGCGACCATCGGCTCTCTGTTCCTTGCTCTCTCAGTCGTCGGCGCGATCGGGCCTCTCGCGGCTCAGAACGCCACCGGCAAGCCGCCGGTGCCGGAGTTCGTCGGCAGCCATCGCGACTGGAACGTGTACAAGTTCCAGGACGACCACCAGACCATCTGCTACATCGCGAGCGAGCCCAAGAAGCAGGAGGGCAACTACACCCGCCGCGGCAGCCCGGCGCTGCTGGTGACCCGCCGCCCGGGGTCGCACGTGGTCTACGAGGTCAGCGTCGACCCGGGCTACGTCTTTCTCGACGGCAGCAACGTCCAGGTCGAGGTCGACAAGCGCAAGTTCCTCCTGTTCACCCGCGGCGAGCACGCCTGGACGCCGAAGGAGCAGGACGACCGGGACCTGATCAACGCGATGAAGCGCGCCAGCGACATGAAGGTGCGCGGGACGTCGAACAAGAACACGTACTCGGTCGACACCTACTCGCTGCTCGGCTTCTCGGCGGCCTACGATGCCATGGGCCAGGCCTGCGCCGGCTCGGCGTCTTGAGCCTGAGCCCGTGATCGGGGCATGGCCACGCTCGCCGCGCCAGTGCCGCCGCCCACCGCCCCGCCGCGCACGGGCCTGATCGGCCGCTCGCGCGCCGAGCTCGAGGCGCTGCTCGACGCGCTCGGCGAGCCCGAGCGCACCGCCGGTCTGCGCGCGCGCCAGCTCTGGCACTGGCTCTACCATCAGGGCGCCCGCGAGTTCGGCGCGATGACCACGCTGCCCGCCGGGCTCCGGCGCCGGCTCGAGCAGGCCTGCAGCATCGGCCGGCCGGAGGTCGTTCAGGCGCAGGTGTCGGCGGACGGCACGCGCAAATGGCTGCTCCGCTTCGACGACCGGCAGACGGTCGAGACCGTCTACATCCCCGAGCCCGACCGCGGCGCGCTCTGTCTCTCGACCCAGGTCGGCTGCAGCCTGAGCTGCAGCTTCTGCCCTACCGGGACCATGCCGCTCGTGCGCAATCTCGGCGCCGCCGAGATCGTCGGCCAGATCCTGGTTGCCCGCGATGCGCTTTGCGAATGGCCGACGCCCGCCGGCGCCCGCCGGCTCAGCCACCTCGTGGTGATGGGCATGGGCGAGCCGCTGCTCAACTACCGGCACACCGCGGCCGCGCTCCAGATCGCGACCGACCCGGACGGCCTCGGCTTCGCGCGCCGCAGAATCACGCTCTCGACTTCGGGCATCGTGCCCCGAATCGAGGCCGTGGGCCGCGAGCTCGGGGTCGGGCTCGCGATCTCGCTGCACGCGGTCCGGGACGAGCTGCGCGACCGGCTGGTGCCGGTTAACCGAAAATGGAACATTGCCGCGCTATTCGAGGCGTGCCGGGCCTATGCCGCCGGCGCCGACCGCCACCTGACCTTCGAGTACGTGATGCTGGACGGCGTGAACGACAGCGTCGCCGACGCCAAGGAGCTGGTCCGCCTGCTCCGCGGCCTGCCGGCCAAGGTCAACCTGATCCCGTTCAAT